>DAIOXD010000134.1:0-5662 GCA_036758145.1 Candidatus Limnocylindrales bacterium | reverse complement strand
GTCGGCGGTGGCCCGCCGGAGGTCGTCCGCATCGAGTGGCGCCTGACGTTGTTCCGATCCACCGAGCTGATCGCGACAGACCGTGCAGCGATAGTGCCGGGCGACCGGTCGTGCCCGGCCGGCGATCCCAACCTCGTCGTCGACCGCCCAGATGATCTCGTCGGCGACCAGCGTCCGGCCGCACGTCGCACAACGGGTGGCGAAGAGATCGCCGATCGAGCCCTTCAGGCTCGAATCGCGGCGCGGCGAGGCCGCCAGGCCCTGGAAGGCTGCATCGAGATGTCGGACGTCGGGCGGCCGCAGGACGACCTCAGCCAGCATCCGGGTCAGCGGGCTCGATTCGAGCGAGAGCGCCCGCCGCTGGCGGTCGACGGCGAGGCGGGCGACCCAGCCGCCGCGACCGAAGAGGTCGGCGACGACGTCGCCCGGGCCCGTGTGCAGGTCGATCCGCGCGGCCACGACCGAAGGCGGCGGAGCGGGCGAGATCCGATCGAAGACCGGGAGCGAGTAGCCCGGTCGGGCATCGGGGGTTCCGCGTCCGGTCATCGCACAGCTGCTAGGCCGGCCTCAATGCCGCTGTCTGAGGCTTACGGCTCGTCGAGCTCGTCGGGCTCGTCCTCGAAGGCCTCGTCGGTCGTCGCCTCCGGCGGAAGGACGCGGTCGAGGTCCTCGATCTCGTCGTCCTCCTCATCGTCCTCGAGGTCATCCTCGAGGTCCATCTCCTCGCGCACGAGCGTCCCTTTCGTATACGGGCGCAGGTCCGTCGACTTGGCCGCCGTCGGGAAGCTGACCTTCCCGTAGTTGGCCGGGTCCTGGAAGATCTCGCGCAGGATGATCCGGACGTCCTTGTCGCCGAGCGAGGTGACCCCGGCCGCGTACTTGTTGCCGTCGGCCATGAGCTTGAGGAGTCGGGCGGCGACCCGCGGCTCGACCACACCGATCCGGACGCTGTTGCTGTGGGCGATGAGCCGGTTGCCCTCAGGCGTCAGCTCGACGGCGTCGCCGGGGTTGACCTGCGCGAGCTCGCGGGGTGTAGCGAGATCGGTCAGGAAGGCGAAGCCGGTCTTGCCGGTCTCCTCGACGAAGATGCTGACCGGGGCCTTGCTCCCCTCCTGCGCCGGGACCGTCTTCTCGCCGGCCGCCACGAGGAGCATCTTGAGCCGGTCGATGTTGCGCTCGGCGATCCGGTTGGTGGGGTCGAGGGCGAGCGCGGTCTGATAGTGCTCGCGCGCGGATCCGAGCTCACCGAGCTCCCAGAGGGCCTTGGCCAGCCGGTTCTCCGCCTCGGCGTCCGCACCAAGCTCGAGGAGCCGGCGGTTGGTCGCCACGGCATCGTTCCATTGGGCCGCCGTCGCCTGGGCGATCGCCTGGTCGGCCAGCTGGCGCTTCTGGCGGTTGAGGTTGACGGGGCTCTGGGGGGTGGTATCGACGTCGGGGAAGGTCACGAAGCGGTCGTCCTTTCGGGGCGCGGCGGGGCTCGGTAGCAAGGTCGGATCGTGTGGGGCGCGCGGTCACGCGGGGCCACGGGGCGGACATGCTTTCTAGCACCGTCCGGGCGGCACGTCAAACGACGGCGCCTGCCGCCACCGAGGTCAGCTCCGCAGCAGCAGGTTCCAGGCGGCGACGATCAGCCCCAGGCCGGCCAGCAGCCCGAACTGGCCGATCCAGCGGAGATTGCGGCGGCGATACGGCGTGGTCCCGATAAAGGCGTCCCAGAGATAGAACACGAGCGTCAGGAGCGCCGGACCGACGAAGCGGAGCACCTCCATCGCGCGGAGCGCGGCGGCCCCGATGGCGATGGCGGCGGCGTAGGTGGCCGCGGACCACAGGGCGTCGCGCACGTTGTTGACCCGCAGCGAGGCGGCCCGGTAGCCGAGCAGCCCCGCCACGAGCGCATCGCCCGCGGCGAGGACGAGCAGGTTTCCCTCGTCGAGCGGGCCGCTGGATCCGGACAGACCGGCCGGCACCATGGCGGCGACCCCGGTAAAGCCAAGGAAGGCGACGAGCAGGAGCGTCACGAGGACCGCGGCCCGGTCATCGGGCGTCAGTCCGGCCGGCCCCCGGTTGATGCGGTCCTCGAGGGCCAGGGTCCGGCCCACGATCAGCCACGTGACGGCCAGGGCGGGCGCGAGCCACAGGCTGAACGGGACCAGCCGGATGGCGCCGAGACAGGCCACGGCCGCGACCGAGGGCAGGATGAGCGATTCGATCGCGACACCGAACCAGGCCTGGACCGGCGCCGCCTCGTCGTGGAGGACCTGGAGCGTGCCGAACAGCATCGCGCCGAGCAGGGCCGCGGCGACCAGCCAGATCAGCGGCGGATCGAGCAGGCGCGACAGGCCGACCACCGTGACCGCCACGAGGGCCAGGTCGCGACGCGCCGAGCCGTCGTCCATCGCGGCGATGGTACGCGAGACGCTCACACGCGCCCCGGCTTGCCGGCGGTCCAGGCCAGGAGGTCGGCACGGGAACGGGTGTTGAGGACGACCTCGGGCGTGACCCACGCGCGACGCGCCTGGCTGATCCCCCAACGCACGTAGTCGAGCTCGCGGGTGTCGTGGGCGTCGGAGTCGATCGAGAGGATGCAGCCGACGCCGACGGCGCGCCGGGCGCGCTCGACCGACAGGTCCAGCCGCGGCGGCGAGCCGTTCATCTCGAGCGCGGTCCCGGTCCGTGCCGCCTCGGCATACACCGCGTCCCAGTCGAGGTCGAGGTCGTCGCGCTGCCCGATCTTCCGGCCCGAAGGATGCGCGATCACGTCGACGTGCGGGCTGCGGATGGCGTTGAGCGTCCGCGCGGTCAGTTCCGCACGGGGCTGGCGGCGCGCGACGTGGACCGATGCGACGACGAGGTCGTAGCGCGCCAGCTGGTCGTCCTCGAAATCGAGCGCCCCGTCGGCGCGGACCTCGAGCTCGCAGCCATGGAGCAGCCGGAAGCCCTCGGCCGCCGCCCCGGACGGCGCCGTACCGGCCGCCTCCTCGGCCGCGAACCGGGCATTGAGCGCGGCGATGACCTCGGCCTGTTCCGCGACGCGTTCGGGCGTCAGGCCGCGCGCGATGGCGAGCGACTGGGTGTGGTCGGTCAGGACCTGGTAGGCGTAGCCGCGCGCCCGGGCGGCCTCGGCCATGACCTCGATCGGGTGGTGGCCGTCGGACCAGTCGGAGTGGCTGTGCAGGTCGCCGCGCAGGTCCGGCAGGTCGACGAGGTTCGGGAGCCTTCCGGCGAGCGCCGCCTCGATCTCGCCGTGGTCCTCGCGCAACTCGGGTTCGATGAAGGGCAGGTCCAGGAAGGCATAGGCCTCGGTCTCACTGGCGAAGGTCAGGAGCTCCGCGGCGTCCCCGGTCAGCGGTTCGCCGTCGTCGCCGATGCGCAGGTAGCCCTTCTCGGACAGGCTCCAGCCGCGGTCGCGGGCCATCGCCCGGAGCCGGACGTTGTGCTCCTTCGAGCCGGTGAAATGGATGCGATAGGTGCCGGCCTCGCCGGGCGGCATGATCATCAGGTCCACCTGGGGCCCGCGCTGGAGCCGGACGGCGGCCTTGTAGCGGCCACGGTTGATGACCGAATCGACCATGCCAAGCGAGGTGAACGCGTCGACCAACACCGTGGGTCGGTCGGTCTCGGCGAGCAGGTCGAGATCGCCGATCGACTCCTTGCGGCGGCGGAACGAGCCCGCCGGCTCGATCGAGCGGACGCCCGGCGTCCCGGACAATAGACCGATCAGCGTCGTGACGAGGTCCTCGGCGGTGTCGAGCCGCATCCGGTCGAATCGTTCGTCGAGCTTGGCGATCCCCTCCAGGACGAGCGCCTCGGTCCGGGCCGACATCCCGCGCAGGCCCCGCAGGCGACCGGTCTCGGCGGCGCGGCGGAGATCCTCGACGGTCTCGATGCCGAGCTCCGTGTTGAGCTGCCGGACGGTCTTGGGGCCGAGCCCGGGGATCCGCAGGAGCTCGACGAGGCTGGGCGGGACCTCGGCGCGGAGACGGTCGTAGAAGGCCATGTGGCCGGCCGTGGCCAGCTCGCGGATCTTGTCGCTGATCGCCACCCCGACGCCGGGGACCTGGGGCGGAGTGCCGGACCGGTAGGCCGAGACGAGGTCGACGGGGCTGCGCCCGATGGCATCGGCCGCGCGGTGGTAGGCGACGGTCTTGAAGACGAGCTCGCCCTTGAGCTCGAGCATGTCGCCGATCTCGTGGAAGATCCGCGCGAGATCGCCGTTGGTGAGCTCTTCGGGGTCGTCGGTCACCGGCGGATGGTAGCCGGTCAGGCGGCGATGACCCGGTCGCGGCCGGCGCGCTTGGCGCGATAGAGCGCCTGGTCGGCACGGGCGATCAGCTCATCGATCGGCTGGTCCGCCTGTCGCGCGACCGCCACCCCGACCGAAACGCTGACCCCGCCGACCCCGAGGCGGCGGAGGTCGAGCGACGCGACCGCGACGCGCACCCGCTCGCCGACCTCGAGCGCGATCTCGGGACTGGGGTTCCGGAGCAGGACGACGAACTCCTCGCCGCCATATCGCGCCGGGACATCGTCCTCGCGGACGGCCCCGACGATCGCGCCCCCGACCGCGCGCAGGACCTCGTCTCCGGTGGCGTGGCCGTGCGTGTCGTTGAGCACCTTGAACTTGTCGATGTCGATCATCAGCACGCCGACCGCATCGCCCGAGCGGCGGCGGCGTGCCAGGAGCCCGCAGAACTCGTCGAAATAGCGCCGGTTCGGGAGGCCGGTCAGCGCGTCGGTCGAGGCCTGCGCCTCGGCCGCCTGGTGCGAATAGGCTCGCGACAGGGCCGACGACGCCTCGAGCGCCGCCCCGTTGAGCAGCCGCCGCGTGGTCGGCGACCAGACGCCGGCGGTCCGGTGCGAGAGGACGATGGCCCCGATGACGCTGCCACCCGACGCGAGCGGAGCGGCCAGCGTGTTCGCCAGCCCGTAGACCTCGCCGGCGCCGGCGGCGATCCGTTCGGCGATCATCTGTTGCTGGCCGGGGGCGAAGCGGCCGCGCATGCCCCCGACCGCGACCGGGTCGGCGATCTCCGCGACGATCGGGATGGCGACCGGTCCGCGGGCAGCCCTGGCCGGGGTGCCGGCGATCGGATCCTCGAGGTCGCCGATCGGCAGGCGGGTGTGCGAATCGGGGACGCCGGGTCGGGCGCTGACGAGCGTCGCCTCGAGGACCCGCGCGTCCGGACGACGCCGGGCGATGACGATGTGGTCGGCCCCGGTGGCGCCCGCCAGCTCGCCGACGATCGCGCCCAGGATGGCGTCGGGCGAGACCGAGCGCGACAGGCTCGACAGGATCCGCGCGAACGACTCGGCCTCCTCGCGGCGACCGACCTCGAGCGTGGCGACAGCCTGGCGATGCCGGATCGCGGCGAAACCGACCACGACGACCAGGCCGAAGACGGCGTAGTCGATGGGACGGGCACGCTCGATCCCGAGTCGCAGCAGGGCGATCAGCCCGAGGACGAAGAAGGAGACGGCGAAGACCCACCAAGCCCGGCGCGTCCGACGTTCCGGGGTTTCGGCAGGGCGCGTCGGCCGGCCTTGGGGTTCGCTCACGTCAGGGATAGAGCATGGCGGTCGGGGCCGGGTGCGTCCAGCCGCCGACCCAGTACCGATGGGGCCTGACGGACCGGTACTTTGGTACTACCCGCCCCGCTATGGA
>DAIOXD010000133.1:0-5665 GCA_036758145.1 Candidatus Limnocylindrales bacterium | reverse complement strand
GCCTCAGCCCGATGCCGGCGCCGCCGCCGGGAACGATCAGAGCCCGTAGACGCGCTCCGAGTTGCGCCACAGGATCCGCTCGGCCCAATCGATCGCGGTCCGCTCGTCGATCGCCCCGTCGGCGATGTGTTCATCCAGGACGCGGCCCAGCGCCCGGCGACCGAGCCGCGCGCCGACCCAGTAGAGCTCGGGGACGAGCGAGGCGTCCGTGCTGAACAGGATCTTGCTGGCGGGGGCCAGCCCGAGCAGCTCGCGGGTGATCTCGGTCGCCTCGCCGGCCGCGAACAGGATCGCCTCGCCCATGTCGGCGTAGACGTTGGGGAACATCGCGGCGAGATAGGCGAGCGAGCGGACGTACGGGTAGCCGGTGTGGAGGAGCACGATGGGCGCCGCCCGGTACCGGTCCGAGAAGATCAGCCGGAGCGCCGCCGGATCGACCTTCGTCAGGTCGAGATCCGGGTCGCCGAGCCCCGTGTGGAACTGGATCGGGACGCTCTGCCGCGCGGATTCCTCGACCGCGATCACGATCAGGTAGTCGAGCAGCGGCTTGGACTCGATCCGCAGCCAGCCGTCGCGCTTGCCGATCTCGCGGACCTCGGTGAACGCCGCCGCCGCCGCCGCGCGATCGACGGCTTCGAGCTGGAGCCCCGTCCGGTAGGCGATGACCGATTTCATTCCGACGATCCCCTTCTTCCGGAGATCGGCGATGGCCGATCGGTAGGCGTTGAGGAAGCCGTTGAACGACACCGCGCCGAGGATGAGCCGCTCGATGAGCGGCTCGAGCCGGAGGACCTCTTCGATCCGGACCGGCGCGATGCCGCGGAGCTCCTCGAGGCTGAAGGTCGTCTCGGCGCCGTAGCCCGTGTCGATCAGCCACGTCTTGAAGTTGCCGCGGGTGACGATCTCGCGGGTGAGCCAGGCGAGTCCCCGTTTCCGGCGCGCCGCATGGATCGCGTCGGGTGTCGGCTCGCAGTCGAGCAGGATCGCCAGCTCGCGGATCGTCCACTGGTAGAAGAGCGAATGTGGGACGTCGTCGCGGGCGATCTCCGGGAACGTCGACTCGGTCAGGTGGATCCGGAACGCCGCGTCGTCGGCCGGCTGCTCGCGAAGCAGCGAGTGGCAGTGGTTGTCGACGATCGGGATCGACGACAGATCGAGCGCCATGGGGCCGGCCCCTCAGTACTTGAAGAAGTGCTGCTCGAGCTCGTACGCGTCGTCGCGCTCGGCGAACGCCGCGGCCTCGGCACGTCGGACCTTGAGGTATTCGATGCCCAGCGGCCGGCCCAGGGCGTTCATCAGGACGTCGTCACGCTCGAGCTCGTCGAGCGCCTCGGCGGCGGTCTCGGGGAAGCGCCGGATGCCGCGGGCGGCCCGCTCGGCGTCGGTCAGGTTGCCCGGGTCCTGATCGACCGGATCGCCCGGGTCGAGACCGCGCTCGATGCCGTCGAGCGCCGCGGCCATCACGCCACCCAGCGAGATATATGGGTTGGCGCTCGCGTCGCTCGCCTTGAGCTCGAGGTTGGCCGAACCGGCGTCGTCGTCCCAGTAGCGGCTCGGGACGCGGACCGCGGCCTCGCGGTTCTCGATCCCCCAGGCGGTGTAGGCCGAGCTCCAGTAATGCGGCTGGAGACGACGGAACGAGTTGACGCTCGGGGTCGTGAGCGCGAGCAGCCCGGGCAGGTGCGCCAGCACGCCCGCGATCGCGGCGCGGGCGAGTTGGCTGAGGCCGTCCGCCCCGGCTGCGTCGACCAGACGGTTGGTGGTGTGCTCGGTGTCCCAGATGCTCCAGTGGAGATGGGCGCCGCTGCCGGCCTGGTCGGCGAAGGGCTTGGGGGCGAGGGAGGCGATGAGCCCGTGATGGGCCGCCACGCCGCGGACCGTCTGCCGGTAGGTGATCTGTTCGTCGGCCGCACGCACCGCCGGGGCGTGGCGAATGGAGAGCTCCTGCTGGCCCCAGCCGAGCTCGGGGTGTGACAACTCGACCGTCAGGCCCTGGTCGGTGAGGGCAGCGATGATGTCCTGGATGACCTCCTCGGTCGACTCCATCCCGATCGCGCTGAAGCACAGGCTCCGATCGACCGGGCGGAAGCCATCCTCGGTCCGGAAGGCCAGGTAGAACTCGTTCTCGAAGGCGGCATCGAACGCCAGACCGCCTTCGGCCGCCGCCGCCACCATCCGTTGGAGGAACGCGCGCGGATCGAGTGCCCAGGGCGTGTGGTCGAGCTCGACCATGTTGACCAGCATCTGGCCGCTGCGCGGCGCGTACGGCAGGATCACGAACGTGTCGGGGTCCGGGATGAGCCGGATCTCGCCGACTGGGCCGTAGGTGGCGTCCGGGGCGAGCGTGTCGATCCCGGTGAACGACTGCATCCCCTTGACGAGGCCGATCCCGCTGCTCATCCGCCGGGCGAGCGCCCCGACGTGGGTGCTCTTGCCGCGGATGACCCCACCGTTGTCGCAGTACAGGAAGCGGACCAGCTGAACGCCCTGTTCCTCGGCCTTGGCGACGATCTGCTCGGGTGTCATCGGCGTGCCTCGATGGTCTCGGATGGACGGCGAACCGCCGGTCCTGGGCGGGGCGCCCGGGACCGGCGGTCGGATCGGTCGGCGGCGGCGCTACGGAGCGGGGACCTTCTCGGGGACGACCTCGCCACCGAGCGTCAGGGCGCCGTTCTCGATGTCGATGACGGTGACGCCCTTCTGCGGCACGTGGCTACCCGGCGCGAAGGTGATCTTGCCGGTGATCCCGGGGAAGTCCTTGGTGGCTTCGATGGCGGTCTTGACCGCCGCCGAATCGGTGCCGCCGGCGCGCTTGATCGCATCGGCCAGGAGGTAGACCGTGTCGTAGCCGAGGGCCGCGAAGGCGTTCTCGGGATCGTTGCCGTATTCCGCCTTGTAGGCCGCGATGAACTTCTTGATGCCGTCGGTGCCGGCGGTGGCATCCATCAGGGCGTGGGTCGTGAAGAACACCTTGCTCGTGGTCGCCCCGGCGACCTTGACGAGGTCGGGCGTGTCATAGCCGTCGCCACCGACGATCGGCCCGGTGATGCCTGCGTCGCGGAACTGCTTGACGATCGGCCCGATGTTGTAGGGCATCGCCGCGACATAGTAGAAGTCCGGCTTCGGGTTGAGCGCCTTGATCTTGGTGATCTGCGCCGAGAAGTCGGTCGCCTTGTCGTCGTACGACTCGTCGAGCGCGATCGTCCCGCCGAGCTCGGTGAAGCGCGACTTGAAATAGGCACCGAGGAGGGTCGTGTACTCGACGCCCTTGTCCCACAGGAAGTAGGCGTTGTGCCCGAAGTTCTTGTACGAGTACTCCGCGCCCACGGCCGCCTGGACGTTGTCGCCGAAGCAGGCCAGGAACATCATGTCGCCGACCTGGGTCGGGATCTTGGGCGACGTGGCGCCGACCGTGATGAACGGGATCTTGGCGGTCTGGAAGGTCGGGCCGGACGCCAGGACGGAGTCGGTGTCGGTGTAGCCGATCATCAGCGGGACCTTGTCCTGCTCGACGAACTGCTTGGCCGTCTGCGCGGTCACGTCCATCTTGTACTGGCTGTCATGGACGATGAAGTCGATCTGGCTGCCGAGGACGCCGCCCGCGGCATTGATCTCCTTGACCGCCAGCTTCGCGCCGTTCGCAGCCGGCAGGTCCAGGGCGGACTCGTCACCGGTCAGGGCAAAGCCGCCACCGATCTTGATGGTGCCGCCGGTGCCGCCGGAGCCGCCACTGGCTGCCGGGCTGGCCGATCCGCCGGCCGTGGCCGGGGCGCTTCCGCCCGCGGTCGTCGCCGTCGGGGCGTTCGACCCGCCGGGCGTGCCGCCGGTCCCGCCGCGAGAGGCGAGCAATGCGACCACCACGACTACGACGATGATCGCTGCGACCGCGATACTGCGGTTCAGCTGCTGGGTGCGCATCGTGCCTCCTCCACCCTCTGCAGGGCCGACTCATGAGCGAACCGGCGCAGCGTACCGCACGGTCGTCGCCGCGAACAGCCCTGCCCGACGCCCGCGTCGCCCGGCGCCGCGCTAGTCGACGACAGTACGACTCTGTTCGCGCATGAATTGGGCGACGTAGTACATCGACAGCCCGGCCTTGCCGGTCGAGCCGCTCCCCTTCCAGCCGCCGAACGCCTGGACGCCCGGCCACGCACCGGTGGTCGCACCCGCCCGACGGTTCACGTACAGGACCCCCGCCTCGATGTGGTCGAGGAAGTACTGGACCTCGGCCGGGTCCTCGCTGTAGACACCGGCGGTCAGGCCAAGCACGTTGTCGTTCGCGAGGGCCAACGCCTCATCCATCGAATCGACCGCCGCCACCGCCGTGAACGGCGCGAACAGCTCATCGCGGAAGAGCCGATGCGAGGTGGGCAGGTTGCCGACCACGGTCGGTTCGACGTAGAAGCCGCGCCCGAGGTCACCGTCGGTCAGGTGTTCGCCGCCGGTGAAGACGGCCCCGTCGCGACGTGCCTCCGAGACCGCCGCCTGGTGCCGGTCGACGGCGCGCTGGTCGATGATCGGGCCCATCCAGTTCGAGCGGACGAGCGGATCGCCGATGGCGATCTTCTCGGTCTTCTCGACCAGCAGCCGAACGAGCTCGTCGTGGACCGGCCGCTCGACGTAGACACGCGAGTTCGCCGAGCACTTCTGGCCACCGAAGCCGAAGGCACTGCGCATGATCCCCTCGGCCGCCTCCTCGAGGTCGGCGTTGCGCGAGACGATGGCCGGGTTCTTGCCGCCCATCTCGACGATGGCCGGCCGCGGCCAGGCCTTCGAGAACGAGTGGAAGAGCTTCATCCCGACCTCGTACGAGCCGGTGAAGACGACGCCATCGATGCCCGGGTGATCCTGCAGCGCCTGTCCGACCGTTTCACCGGGGCCCATCACGAGGTTGACGACACCCTTCGGGATCCCGGCGTCGACCAGGGCCTTGATGAGGTTCTGCGACGACAGCGGGGACGCACTCGAGGGCTTGAGCACGACCGTGTTGCCTGCCAGCAGCGCCGCACCGGTCGGACCGGTCGCCAGCGCCATCGGGAAGTTGAACGGGCTGATCACGGCGAAGACGCCATGCGGCCGCAGGATCGAGCGGGTGTGGACGGCGGTATCGCCGAGATTGCCCATCTCGTGGTCGTAGCCGTCGTTGTCCTCCATCGTCTTCGCGTAATAGCGCAGGAGGTCGGCCGCTTCCTCCGTTTCGCCGAGCGCCTCGATCCGGTTCTTGCCGACCTCGACGGCCATGTCGGCGGAGATGTCCATGAGCCGCTCGCTGATGAGGTCGCCCGCCCGCTTGATGATCTCGACGCGCTCGCGCCACGGGACGGCGGCCCAGCCGGGTTGGGCGGTTCGGCCGGCGGCGACCGCGTCGTCCACGTCGGTCGTCGTGCCGCGCGCGAACGTGCCCAGGACCATGTCGCGATCGATCGGCGAGCTCGCCTGGAACGTGCCGTCGCCGTCGCGCCAGGCGCCGTCGACGTAGTTGCGGTAGTGCGCGCCAAGACTCGCGCGCGTCGCGGCCAGGCCGGCCTCGAACCCGGCATGCAGGTCCTCATTGTCGGCGCTCAGCGTCGCGTAGGTGATCTTGATGCGCGGCTTGGAATCGGTGGTCATGGTGGGGCCCTCGTGGCTCGTCAGGGTGTCGGAAACGTCGCGCTCAGTCTAGCGC
>DAIOXD010000132.1:0-5759 GCA_036758145.1 Candidatus Limnocylindrales bacterium | reverse complement strand
CCCTGGATGTGATGCGCGGCCCGTGGATCCCAGACGCCGTCGTGGACGGTCAGCAGGAACCCGGACCCGAGCACGACGTCGACCTCCGACGCGATCACGCGATCGCCATACGAGAGGTGGAACAGGACGACATGGACGACGCCGTCGGTCGATTCGATCTTGGCCCGCTGGTTGCCTTCGAGGACGTCCTCGACGATCAGGGGATGGAGGCCGAGCGCCTTGCCGACCCGCTTGGCCTGGCTCGCCGTCGGCGCGATGAGCTCGACCCAGATCGGGGCGTCGGGCTGATCCGCCAGCTTCGGGAGCCGCTCGAGAGCCTCCTTGCCCACGAGCTCGGTCTCCTTCCCCGCCTTGACCGCGATGACGCGCAGCGTGCCCGGTTTGTCGGTTCTGGTGATGGCGCCACGGCGGCTGACGCGCGCGTCGATCGGGATGGGGCGCGGGTCAGAGTGCGATGCCGGGTTCGGGCGCTTCGAGGCCATCGGCGTCGGATCCTCCGCCAGCACTCGCGTCGCTCGCGTCCTTCGCGTCGCCCGGGGCCGGTGCGCCGTCCAGCATACGCGGCGGGCTTCCGTGACGGCCTCCGAGGGCCAGCGTCGGCGGGATGGCGATCGCGGTGACCGCCGCCGCGACGACGAAGAGTCCGACCATGATCGTGGCCGCCTCGCGCGAGGCCCATTCCTCGAGCGCGTCGACGACGAAGGGATCGCGCAGGGGTCGGTCACGCAACGACGCGGGGATGAACTGGAGGTAGGCCTGGGGGGTTGCGTACACCTCGTCGTAGACGCGGTCGATCGTCGTCGAGCCATACGCGGTCAGGATCGCCAGGCCGACGGCCATCCCCAGCATCCGCGCGACGGTCACGACCGCCGATGCCGTCCCGAAGGCCCGCCGGCCAGCGGCTTCGACCGCGGCCGTGGACCGCGGCGTCACGGTCAGCCCGAACCCGAAGCCGTAGGCCCCGAGCGCGAGCGCGACGGCATCGAGCGGGACGCCCGACGTCCAGGTCGACATCGCCACCAACGCACCGACGCTGAGCGCGATCCCGACGAGGGCGACCGACCGGACCGAGACGACCCGGACGACGAAGCCCGAGACCAGCGCACCGGCTGCGGTCGCACCCGCGAGGGCCCCCAGCGCCAGCCGCTGCTCGTCGGGTCCGCCATAGAGCACGCGGTCGACGAAGACGGCGCCGCCGATGATCGCGGTCGCGAACGCGTATCCGGTCAGGAGCGAGACGAGGGCGGCCGAGCTGAACTGGACGCTGCGGAAGAGCCGCGGGTCGAGGAACGGGTCGTGCACGCGCAGGCCGCGGACGACCGCCAGCGCCGTTGCGACCGCGGCGGCCGCCACCAGGGCGACCGTCACGAGCACGGGCGGGATCGTGGTGCCGGCGATCGACGTGGAACCGAGGAGGGTCAGGCCGAGCAGCCCGGCGGCGAGGACGAGCCCGAACAGGCCGGCCCCGACGAGATCGACCCGACCCGCACGCCGCGGGGTGTCCCAGTCCGGCGAGGCGGCCCAGGCGAGGGCGAGGGCCACGACCCCGATCGGGACGTTGAGGTAGAAGACCCAGCGCCAGGCGGGCGTCAGCAGGTCCGCCACCGTGCCGCTCGCCCCGGCCACCGCCAGAGTGGTCTCGGGATGGACCGAGGCCAGGATCGCCGCGCCAACGACCGGCCCGGCCGCCATCCCGAGGAAGGTGAGCGCCCCGACGACGCCGAGCGCGCGCGGCCGCGCCGCGCCCCCGAACAGGTGCGACGCCGCGGCGGTCCCGACCGGGACGAGAACGCCGCCACCGATCGCCTGGACCATGCGCGCGGCGATGAGCTGGTCGAGGCTCTGGGCGGCACCGGCGAGCGCCGATCCGACGACGAAGACCGCCAGGGCGCCCATCAGCAGCCGCCGCGTGCCCCACAGGTCGGCCAGCCGGCCGGCCATCGGCATGGTCAGGATGTAGACCAGCAGATAGCCGTTGATGATCCAGCTCGCCTTGCGCAGCTCGAGCCAGCCGGAGCCCGCGGCCGGGTCGACGAGGCCGGCCAGGATCGACGGCAGCGCGACCGCCGTGACCATGAGCTCCAGCCCGGCCAGGAAGACGCCGACCCCGATGACGGCGAGCAGCACGAGCCTCGAGCCACGGGTCATGACCGCGAGTGTAGTGGGGAGCCATCGTCGGGCAGGCATCCCGGCGGGCCGCGACCATGAACGGGACTACACTCGCCGAGGTCGCCGGGCGCTCGTTGTCGGGAGTCACGATGTCTCGGATCCTGGATCTCGCGCTCAGGCTCGGGTGGGACGCCGGGTCGTTGCCCGATCCGAAGGTGGCCCCGAGCCCGCTGCACCGGGCGCTCGCGCTGCTGGCCTGCATCAGCCTGTTCATCGGCACCCGAACGGCCTGGACGGGTGCACTGAATGCGTCGCCCACGGTCCTCGCAGTCCTCTCGGTTTGCTACCTCGGCATCCTGCTCACGGCGGTGGCGTCGCTCATCGTCCGCTCGAGTCGCGCCCTCGCCATGGTCGACGTGCTCATCCTCGCCATCGGCTGCGCCCTCGTTGTCGGCGCAGTGATCGCCGACCACAAGCCGAACGACGAAGGCACGCTCGTCGCCCAGGCCGCTCGGTCGATGCTCGGGGGAGGTGGCGTTTACGGCGTGGCCTGGCCGCAGGTGTTCGCACAACAGCACATCCCGGTCACCTGGATGATGGGAGGCGGGGCCGACTACACCTTTGGCTATCCGCCCTTGGCCGTCCTGCTGACTGCGCCAGCGCTCGCCTTCGTGGGCTTTCCGGCGGTCGCCTCGGTCGTCACGACGGGGATGCTCCTCATCGGAGCCCTGGTCCTCTGGCGGCTGTTGCCGACCGAATGGCGCTCCGGGGCGACCGCGGTGATGCTCGGGTTCCCGTTCATGCCCCACTACGCGCGGCTCGGCTACCCCGCGATCGTCGCCATGGTCTTCCTGATCCCGGTCGTCGTGCGCTGGACGTCGATCGGCGCGGATGGCCGGCTTCGTCGTTCGGACGTGGTCCGTGCGCTTTGCCTCGGGGCCGCGTGTGCGACCCAGCAGCTGGCGTGGTTCGGGGCCCCCTTCCTGATCGTCGGGCTGTACGCGCTACGGCGCGGCGAGGTCTCGCCGCGTCGGGCGCTGACGACGGTGGCCTCGTTCGCGGGGATCGCCGCGGCGACATTCCTGGTGATCAACTTGCCGTTCATCGTCACTGCCGGGCCCGCCTGGGCGTCGGGCGTCCTGCTCGTCCTGACCCAGCACGCGATCCCGCACGGCCAGGGTCTGATCGACGTCTCGTTCTATCTCACCGATGGCAGCGCGGAATTGGACTTCTACTCGTATGCGACGTTGCTGCTGGCGCTCGGGCTCCTCGGCCTGTCCGCGGTCTGGGTCCGTCGCCTCGGGCCCGCCCTCACCGTGATCCCTTGGATCGTCTTCTACCTGTCGATCCGGTCCCAGGACGGCTACTTCCTGCTGATGACGCCGCTCTGGTTCGCAGCGGTCGCGACGGCGCCGCCGTCCGCTTTCGAACGCGCCTGGCAACCACGACTGCGAACGCCGACGTGGCTCCGCGATCTCCGTCCGTCGGGCGTGCGATGGCTGCGGGGAGCGACGGGCCGGATCGTGCTCGCCGGTGCCCTGCTCGCCCCGTCGCTGCTATGCGCCACGGTCGCGATCGCCAGCGACGAGCCCCTCGAGCTCAACGTCGTAGCCACTAGCGCTCACGCAGCCCATGAAGTCGGTATCTGGCAGATCACGGTCGAAGTCGTCAACACTGGCCCTGTCCCGCTCACACCGCGGTTCACGATCAGCACAGGCCCGAGCATCACGCCCTTTTGGACCGCGCAAGGTGGCCCGGATCAGCTGGCGCCGCATCAGCGAGCGACCTACCTCCTGACCGCAGCGGACCCGGCGGGCTACTCGCCCGGCCCGAATGGCTACCTCTACCTCCGCGCGGTGACCGACCGGCCCATGACCGTGAGCACGGCCAAGATCTCGATCCCCTGACCTAGGGTCGCCGCGAGACCGTCACGACGAGGGACGAGCTGACGACCAGATAGCTCGCGGCCAGCCACCCGGCCAGCGGGACGAACGGGAGCAGGAAGCCGCCGGACGTGAAGACCCAGGTGATCTCGCCCGCGAGGGCCGCCGGGACGAGGAGCGCGAAGGGCATCGCGAGGAGCACGAAGAGGATCAGGGCGACGGTCCGCTTCTGGGTCAACGTCCATCGCTTGGACGAGGACGCAAACCACAGCCCGATGGCCGGACCGATGAACGGCAGGACGACGGCACCCACCGTCAACAGGAGAAGTGCGCGCGTCTCGACGCTCAACGGACGCCAGCGCACCGGGATGAGCTGCGCTGGGAGGAGCGGGCCCTCCAGGGTGACGGTGTCCTCTCCAGGCTCGCCGGCGACGATCTCGCTCGGCGATCCAAGCCGATCGAGGACGTCGCGGATCGTCGTCTCATCGGTCCGACCCGCCTCCTCGAGCGCCAACCCGATGTGGGCACGGACGTCGCCGAGCAGCTCGACCCGAGCATCGGCGGCGAGGTGGGTCGACGCGGACTCCAGATCCGCGAGGTAGTCGCGCACGAGATCGGAATCCATCGGTTCAGTCCTCCTTGGTCGGCTGCGGCAGGAGCGCATCCACGGCGTCGCGAAACGCCGCCCAATCGATGACGAACGCGTCCAGGACCCGGCTCCCTTCGTCGGTGATCCGGTAGTAGCGCCGCGGCGGTCCGGCGACCGATTCGCGCCAGACGGTAGCGACCAGGCGATCGCGCCGAAGCCGGGCAAGGAGCGGGTAGATGGTGCCCTCGCTCGTCACCAGGCCGCGAGCGCCGAGGACCCGGACGAGCTCGAAGGCGTATGACTCGCCCTCTTGCAGCAGCGCCAGCACGCAATGCTCGACCACGCCACGGCTGAGCTCCGGAATGGCCTTCCGTGCCGTGCCTGGTACCATGCGTCGCATGGTAGCACCGGACGATCACCTGTCAACCGCCCCGCTTGACAGGTCCACCTTCGCTGCATAGCATCAACGGCGATTGATATAAACCGTGGTTGATGTGCCACGGCGCACCACCGTCGCAGGAGTCCCCAACCCTGTCCCCTTCACCAGCCCGGGTCCGCGGCACGATCGCCGCAGCCGTCGCCCAGCCCGAAGAGCTCCGCCAGCTCCGCGCCTTCCACAAGGTCATGGCCGACGTCAACCGCCTGCGCATCGTGCGTCGTCTGGCCGAGAGCGAGGCGACCGTCGCGGAACTGATCGCCCACGTCGGCCTGTCGCAGCCGCTCGTCTCGTGGCACCTTGGGCGCCTCCGGGCGGCCGGCGTGGTCGTCACCCGACGCCAGGGCCGCGAGACGGTCTGTCGTCTCCGCGAGGAAGCCTTCGCCGAATTCGCCGCCCGCGAACGGGCCGTCCTTGGCGTCGCGGGCTAGGGCCGTGTCGATCTCCAACGAGACCCGGGGCCGCATCAAGAGGGTCTTCCAGCCGATCGCCCTCTGGATGGGTCGCCTCGGCCTCACCCCGGACGGGCTGACGCTCATCGGCTTCGGGATCACGGCCCTCGGGGCGGCCTCACTGGCGCTCCAGCTCTGGCTGGTCGGCGGACTCCTCCTCATCCTCGGCGGCGCCTTCGACATGTTCGATGGGACGCTGGCCCGGGCGACCGGCAAGGTCAGCCCGTTCGGCGCTTTCCTGGACTCCGTCTTCGACCGCGCGGGCGAGGCGATCGTCTATCTCGGGATCG
>DAIOXD010000131.1:0-5768 GCA_036758145.1 Candidatus Limnocylindrales bacterium | reverse complement strand
CTTCGCGGCACGACCGTCCCGGGTCCTAGCGCCTGCTGGGCACTCATTGAACGGTCAGGGTCCCCGTCATGGTCGGGTGGACGGTGCAGATGAACGGGTAGGTCCCGGCCGGCAGCGCGGGCACCTGGTACGCCTTGGTCGCGACGCCGGTGAACGTGTCGCCCTGGAACTTCACCGCGCCCGACGAGTCCTTGATCTGGATGTTGTGCGGCGTCGCAGCGTCCTCGTTGTCGAAATCGATGACGAAGGGCGCCCCCGCCGGAGCTGTCACGGCCGGCGTCGTGAAGGCGATCCCCGAGGCCACCACCTTGACCTGCGTTGCGCTGGCGGCCGACGAGGCCGTCGGCGAGCCCGAGGCTGACGGCGAGCCCGAAGCCGCAGGCGAGCCCGAAGATGCAGGCGAGCCTGAGCCGGACGGCGCGTTGAACTCATCCGCCCAGCAGGCCGGGAAAGGCGTGGCGCCGGGAGCGGGCTTGTAGGTCGGATCGACCCAGCCCTTGAACGTCTCGACCTTCCCCGTGATCGGGTCGATCTTGGGCTCGTTGAGCGTTGGGTCCCGGATCGTGTAGGCCTGCGTGTTCGGTGCCCGGATGAAGGCGATGAGATCCTCGATCTGGACGTAGTTGAGCGGGCCTGGCGGATGGGCCTGGTCCGACCAGACCGGCATCAGCGAGTTCGGGTCGCCGCACGCGTACCGACCGCCCGAGACCATCATGTTGTTCAGGTAATCGACCGACAGGTGGGCGAACAGCTTGTCCTGCCGGTTGAGCGTCGGGCCGATCCCACCTTGGCCGTTCGGACCGTGACAGCGCGCGCAGTTGGCCTGGTACAGGTCGTAGCCGCGCTCCACAGCGGTCACCTGCTGGGCCGCCGTCTCGGAGTCGAGGCGTGACTGGGTGAACCCCAGCGGCGCCAGCTCGTAGAACCAGTAGATCGCGATGAACAGCGCGACGACGACGACGCCGAGGAACCCGACCCATCGCGCGTTCGAGGACTGGCGGACGACCTGGGCGGCGCGCTCGGGCGTCAGCTCGACCGCGCGAACCGACGGCGGCGAGGTGAACCGCTCGACGGGCGCAGGCTCGACCGGAGGTCGCGGAACGGGGAGGCGCTCCTCACCGGGCTCGCGACCCGAAGTGTCGGACATCAGATGCAGCCGGTCGGCGTGCGGGGCGGGATCAGCCCCGGCTGGCCGAGCGCGATCGGCAGCGGACCGAGCGTGATCTTGCCGGTGTTGATGGTCAGCACGCCGGCGTCGTCGACGTCGATCGAGAAGCGGTCCATGCTCCGCGGCGCCGGGCCATACTGGGCGCCGTCGGCCTTGATCCCGAGCCGGTCGTAGCGCGACCCGTGGCAGGGACATTCGAACCAGAAGTTCTTGAGGCACGGGTTGGGCTTGCAGCCGAGATGCGGACAGCGCTGGTAGAGGGCCCGGACGTTGAGCGCCCGACCGTCGCCGGCCGTGTCCTCACCGGCCAGGAACCGCTGCTGTCCCGGGTCGAACAGGATGACGAAGGCGTGGGCGTCCGAGTAGTAGGCCGGGAAGCCCTCCGCGATCGGGAGCGCGGCGTTCTGGAGCTTGATCGTGTCGAGGTCGCCGATCTTGACCGGCGCACCGAAGCCGCCCTTGAGGTTCGGCCAGGCGAAGCCGAGGGTCCCGGCCGTGACCTCGAACAGCCACAGGCCGATCCCGGTCCCGAGCGCCACCCGCATCAGCTGCCGTCGCGACAGGCCCTGGACCTGGTGCTGACGGAGCGACTTGAGCGCCTCCTTGGTCAAGGCGGCCGGCTTGTCGATCAGTTCGACGTGGTAGTTGCTCATGCGCGCAGGATCCCTCGGGGCGTGGTCATAGGGCGAAGTGAAGACCCGGCGTGGTCACATACGGGATGACGAAGGTGTAGCCGGGGCCGCGGAAGAAGATGCCGACGAAGGTCACGATCAGGCCGAGGCAGCAGAACATCGTGAACAGCATCACCGCGGTCTTCCGCTCGGACGGCCGCACGGCGAGGATGTTCTCGCGGTCGATGTACGGGATGAACGCCGCGCCGACGAGGACGAAGGTCGGGACGAGGACGCCGGCCACCGTCGGGTGGAAGTAGGCGAGCAACTCCTGCAGACCGAGGAAGTACCACGGCGCCTTGGCCACCGCCGGCGTCACGTTGCCGTTGGCCAGTTCCTCGAGTGGCGCGTTGATGAACAGCCCCATCATCAGCAGGAAGATGCTCATGACGCCCGCCGCCAGGAACTCGATCGTCAGCAGGTGCGGCCAGGTCATGACCGTGTCGTCCGGTTCCTTCTGGACACGGACGACGGCGTCCTGCTTGACGAGGGCGAGCAGCCGATAGGGCCGCGCCGACATCGGCACCCGCTGCTTGTCGATCTCCGTCCGGCGCGTCGGGTCGACCGGCAGGACGACCCGCTTCTCGGTCTCGGGCGGCGTCTTGACGTCAGACATCAGAGTGGTCCACTGATGCCGCCGTCCTTCCTGATGCGCCAGAAGTGGACCGCGAGGAACGTCGCCGCGATGAGTGGCAGGAAGACCACGTGGCCCACGTAGAAGCGAAGCAGGGTGTTCTGGCCGACCTCCAGGCCGCCGAGCAGGATCAGTTTGGTCGGCGTGTTGAAGAGCGGCGCGTAGCCACCCATGTTCGTCCCGATCGTGATCGCCCAGTAGGCGATCTGGTCCCACGGCAGCAGGTAGCCCGTGAAGCTGAGCATGATCGTGAGGAAGAGCAGGACGACCCCGACCACCCAGTTGAACTCACGCGGCGGCTTGTAGGCCCCGTGGTAGAAGACCCGCATCATGTGCAGGAAGACGAAGAAGACCATCAGGTGGGCCGCCCAGCGATGGATGTTCCGCGTCAGCAACCCGAAGGTCACCTGGCTCTGGATGTCGAGGATGTTGGTGTACGCCTGGGTCGCCGACGGCACGTAGAAGAACATCAGATAGACGCCGGTCACGGTCAGGACGAGGAACAGGAAGAACGACAGCCCACCGAGGCAGAACGTGTAGGCGAACTTGACCGCGTGCTGCCGGACGCGGACCGGATGGATGTGCAGGAAGACGTTGTTCATGACCGCGTACGCGCGCGACCGCTCGTCGCGCGGGTAGGGCTGGCGGAAGAGCGAGCGCCAGATGACGCTTCGGCGGATGCTCTGGTCCACCCGCTCGAGGAAACTCACCGAGGTCCTCCTGCCACGCCGGGCGTTCCGGCCAGCTGCGCATCACGGTACGACTCCTTGTAGAGCCGACCGTCGGTCGAGATCTCCTGCAATTCGAACCGTTCCATCGTAATGGCGTCGAACGGGCATCGCTTGACGCACAAGGCGCAGCGGATGCAGCGCTCCTCATCGAGGATCATCGCGCCGCCGTTGTCCCAGCCGTAGGCCTCTTCGAGTTCCGGCAGGGCGCCTTCGGACTTGAGCGTGTTGATATCGACCATGTGGATGACGCCCTCGGGGCAGACATCCGCGCAGGCCCCGCACAGGACACAGCGGAAGGGATCGAACCAGATGTTGAAGTTGCACATCAGGCAGCGCGTCGATTCGGCGACCGCGCCATTGGCGTCGTAGCCGAGCTCGACCGGCGTATTGAAGTTGACGACGGGTTCGACCGAGGGCATCCGCGCGGTCAGCGGCACCATCGGGATGTGCTGGCGCGGCAGCACGTCGTAGAACTCGGGCATGTCGTGGCGCCACGAGCTGGTGATCTTGACGTTGGCCGCCACCGTCACGTCGGTCCGTCCCGACAGGTAGCGGTCGATCGCGTAGGCGCACTTCTTGCCGTGCCCGGCGGCCTCGATCAGCGTCGTCGGCCCGGTCACGAAGTCGCCGCAGGCGAAGACGCCCTTGACGTTCGAGGCGTAGGTGGCCGGATCGACCTTGACGCGGCCGCGGTTGATCTCGAACTTGGCCTCGACCGGCAGGAAGGTGAGGTCCGCCGCCTGGGAGACAGCGGGGATGACGGTCTGGGCCGGGATCACGAACTCGGAACCCTCGATCGGGACCGGCGAGCGCCGGCCTGAGGCATCGGGCTCGCCGAGGCGGTTGCGGATGAACTTGACGCCGGTGACCTTGCCCTTCTTGCCGAGGATCTCGACCGGGCTGGCCAGGAACTCCATCCGCACGCCCTCGCGCTCGGTCTCGCCCAGCTCCTCCTCGTCGACGACCAGCTCGGAACGCGTCCGCCGGTAGACGATCGAGACGCGCTCGGAACCGTGGCGAAGGCTCGTCCGCGAGCAGTCCATCGCGGTGTAGCCGCCGCCGATGACGACGACATCGCTCCCGACCTCGAGCGGCTGGCCGAGGTTCGCCTTCTTCATGAAATCGACGCCGTACTGGACGCCGTCGAGCTCGGCGCCGGGGATATCGAGGGCGACGGCGTCCATCGCCCCGCCGGTGATGGCGACGACATCGAAGTCTCGCTGGAGCTGGTCGAAGGTGATGTCCACGCCGATCGTCGTGTCGTAGATGAACCGGGCGCCCAGCCGCTCGACGAGTCGGACGTCCATCTCGATCGCCTCGCGCGGCAGGCGGAAGGCGGGGACGCCGATGAGCATCGTCCCGCCGGCGTACGGCAGACTGTCGAAGACGGTCACCTGGTAGCCCTTCGTCGCGAGCTCCCGGGCGACCGAGATGCCGGCCGGCCCGGCGCCGACGATCGCCACCCGCTCCTCGCGCGGCGTGATCTGGGGCATGACGTCGGGGATCCCGGACGCCTCGTGCCATTCGACCAGGAACCGCTTCATCGCCCGGATGGCCAGCGGGCGATCGATGTCGCCGCGGCGGCAGGCCCGCTCGCACGGCGCGGAGCAGACGTACGAACACATCGCCGCGACCGGGTTCGGTTCGCGCGACAGGATGTAGCCCTCCTCGAACCTGCCCTCGGCGGCGAGGTTGAGGTAGCCGCGGCAGTTCGTCCCGACCGGGCACGCTTCCTGGCACTCGATGTTGCACTGGAGCCAGGAGGCGTCGACGGGCTGGACGAGGAATTCCTGGGGTTGCTCGATGGCCAAGCGGGCGTGCCTCTCCTGGTGAACAGGACATGGGCGCGAACGGAGGATCGGCGCAGCGCCGACGGCCAGAATCTACCATCCGGCCCCCGAGCCGTGCACGGGCGCCTCCGGGGTGGCACCGCAAGTTGACGAGGCCCGACCTCGCAGCTACGCTGATTCGAGGATGCGTCGCAGAACCCGGAGGAGCACGAGCCTCGAGGTGCGGGCAGCGTGACGGCGAGCGAGTTCAGTTTCCTGGCCCTCGGCCTGATCCTCGGTGCCGTCAGCGGCGCTGCCCTGGTCGAGTTGATCCGTGCTCGGCCGCCCGCTGCGAGAGAAGTCCGCGTCACGGTCGCGCACGATGCGATCCCACGTCGTTCGACCACGCTGGCCGACGATGCCTTCATCGTCGCGGGTCCGGAACCGGCCCGCGGCGGCCCGGCCGACCGTCGCCTGACCGATGAGGTCGGCGCCGGCTTCGGCATCGATCGTCGAACGACCGTTCGGTTCGATGGTCCTTCCCGACCCATCCCGTCAGGACCGGCAGGCAGCCCGTCCATGGCCGGCGCCATCCCGATCAGCCCCGACCCGACCGCTGCGCCCGTCCCCGGGCGGATCATGGAACCGACGATGCCGTTGACCCACTCGCCGAAGGTCGGGTCTTCCGGCCCCGATGGCCGGATGGTCGGTATCCCGATCTCGTCCGGAGTGGATCCGGCCCTTGGCGCGTTCCAGGCCGCCGTGACCGATGCCGCTCGGGAGCCGATCCGGACC
>DAIOXD010000130.1:0-5769 GCA_036758145.1 Candidatus Limnocylindrales bacterium | reverse complement strand
CCCGGGTGACGATCGCCGCCCCGAGCGGGTGCTCACTGCCCCGCTCGAGTGCGCCGGCGACGTCGAGGATCTGGTCCACGGTGGACGGTGCGACCGAGGTCACGTCGAGCACGCTCGGGCGACCCTCGGTGAGGGTCCCGGTCTTGTCGAAGACGACCGCACCGACGCGGTGTGCCGTCTCGAGCGCTTCGCCGCCGCGGATCAGGATCCCGGCCTCCGCCCCGCGCCCGGTGCCGACCATGATCGCGGTCGGGGTGGCGAGACCCATGGCGCATGGACAGGCGATGACCAGGACGCTGATGAAGGCCGTCAGGGCGAAGGGGAGGCGCGGCTCGGGACCGGCGACGAGCCAGATGACGAGGGTCACGGTCGCCGTGACGAGGACGATCGGGACGAAGATCTCGGCGATCCGGTCGGCGAGGCGCTGGATGGGCGCCTTCGAACCCTGCGCGCGCCCGACCAGGTCGACGATTCGAGCCAGCGCCGTGTCGCGCCCGACGCGCGTGGCGCGCATCACGAAGGTCCCGGTCGTGTTGCGCGAGGCCCCGATGACCGTGTCGTCGACGGTCACGTCGACCGGGATCGGCTCGCCCGTCAGCATCGAGGCGTCGACCGACGAGGCGCCCTCGATCACGACGCCGTCGACCGGGACCGTATCGCCCGGCCGCACGCGCAGGAGATCGCCGACCCGGACATCCTCGAGCGCGACCTCGCGATCGGCGCCATCGCCGACGAGCCGCGCGGTCGCCGGGCTGAGTCCGATGAGCCGTCGGATCGCACCGGTCGTGCGGCCCTTGGCACGGGCCTCCAGCCAGCGCCCGAGGAGGACGAGACCGATGATGATCGTCGAGGAGTCGAAGTAGCCGGCGGGTTCGATCCCGGCAGAGACGAAGGGACCGGGCACGAGCGTGACGATCGCGCTGTAGGCCCAGGCAGCGGTCGTGCCGACCGCCACGAGCGTGTCCATGTTCGTCGTTCCGTGGCGCGCGGCTCGCCAGGCCGCCCGATAGAACCGGCCGCCGGCCCAGAACTGGATGAGCGTGGCGGGCAGCACGACGAGCCGGTCGATCGTCGTCATCGAGAGCGCCGTCTGCGGCGCGTACATCAGGATCATGATCACGGCGGCCACCGCGAGCGAGGCGGCTGCCTGGAGGAGCGTCGTTCGCGCCTCGCGGGCACGATCGGCGTCGGCGGCCGTGAGCTCCTCGGCGATGCTGCGGCCAGCGGCGCCCGGTTCGTCGGTCGGGCTGGCGCGCACGTCGTAGCCCGCCGATTCGACGGCATCGATGAGCGCGGCTCGGTCGGCGATCCCTGGTCGATAGAGGATCGTGGCGGTCTCGGTCGCGAGGTTGACGCTCGCCATCTCGACGCCCGGGGTCTTGCGCAGGAAGCGCTCGATCCGATTGACGCACGACGCGCAGGTCATCCCCTCGATGGGCAGGGTGAGTTCGGTCGGCCGAGGGTCATTCATACTCCCTGGGAGTATATCATCGGCCCCCATGTGCGAAACTCCCCGTGTGACCGCTCGTGGTGTCATCCGGACCTCCGTCCCAGGCCCCTGGGGGCCGTTCCACATCGCCGCCACCGAGCGCGGCGTCGTCGCCGTCGAATGGCTGACGAGCGAGGACGCCTTCGTGGCCGGCCTGCAGCGACGCCTTGGCTCCCCCATCGCCAGGGCGGCAGACGCCCCGGCCGACCACCCCGGCCGCCGACATCTCGACGCCGCCATCGCGGCCCTCGAGGCACTGCTGGCCGGCCGACCCGCTCGCCGGGCGCCTCGGTTCGACCTCGCCGATCGGGCGTCATGGGATCAGCGCGTCCTGGCGGCGGTCGCCGAGATCCCCTGGGGTCGCACCGCCAGCTACGGCGAGATCGCTCGTCGGGTCGGTTCGCCCCGTGCGGCCAGAGCAGTGGGTGGCGCGGTCGGGCGAAACCCGGTGAGCCTGCTCATCCCCTGCCATCGGGTGATCGCCGCGGATGGCACGATCGGCGGCTACGGTGGCGACGGCTTGGCCAGCCGCGAGGATCGCCTCGAGATGAAGCGCGATCTGCTGCGGCGCGAAGGCGTCACCGTCGCCGTTCCGGGCGAGTAGACTCCGCGCCAGCCCGCCCGGGGAAGGTCATGGAGATCCGATGTCCGCAGCTGTCGCTCCGGCGCCGTCGATGTTCGCCGTCTTCCGGCGCCGCGACTTCACCCTGCTCTGGGTGGCCCAGCTCGTGTCGACCGCCGGATCGTCGCTGACCGATCTCGCGGCCGGGATCTTCGTCTGGCGCGCGACCAATTCGGCGCTCGCGGTCGGTCTCACCCTCATGGTCACGGCCCTGCCGAGCCTGATCGTCGGCCTCCTGGCGGGTGTCTACGTCGACCGTCACGACCGCAAGCGGATCATGATCTACACCTGCCTCGTCCAGTCGGTCGTCGTCGGATCGATCGCGGTGGCCATCGGCATCCCGGCGATCGCCTTGCCGGGCCTCTACCTCCTCCTGTTCACCAACGCGGGCGTCAAACAGTTCTTCGATCCGGCCCACGACAGCCTCATCCCCGAGGTCGCGACTGACGAGGAGCTCGCGGCCGCGAATGCGTTCCTGTCGATCGCCTCCTTCGGCTCGACCGCCGTGGGGTTCGCGGGTGCGGGCCTCCTGGCCGGAAGCGTGGGCTTGACCTGGGCCTTCGTCCTCGACGCCGCCAGTTTCCTGTTCGCGGCCGGATGCATCGCCCTGATGGGCCGCTACACGATGCCCAAGCCCGATGACGACGCGAGTGTCGCCGTCATCGTCGAGAACCTCCGGTCCGGCCTGGCGACGCTGTTCGGTACGCCGATCATCCGCTCGCTGTTCATCGTCGGGGCCCTGATGTTCTTCTCGTTCGGTCTGTGGAACGTCCTGCTGCTGCCGTTCACGCTCAAGACACTCCACGCCACCGAATTCCAGTACGGCCTCCAGGAGGGGCTGACCTCGGTCGGGTTCGTCGCCGGCTCGCTGTTCATGGCCAGGTTCTCGAAACTCCTCCCGGAGCCGGTCTGGATCATCGTCGCGATGGTCGGGATGGGGGTCTGCGGCGTCCTCTACGGTCTTTCGAACGAGATCGGCATCGCGATCCTGCTGGTCATGGGCTCGGGCTTCCTGAATTCGCCGTCGTCGGTCTCTCGCGCGGTCTTGCTCCAGCGCAATACCCCGCGTGAGATGCGGGGCCGCGTCTTCTCGTCGTTCTCGGTGATGCGCGACGTGATCTTCCTGTTCGGGATGGCCGCCGCCGGTCTGGCCGATGTCGTCGATATCCGTCTGCTGATCGTCCTGGCCTCGTCGCTGCTGTTCGTGTCGGCGGCGTTCACCATCTTCGCGCCGGCGCTCGGCTACCAGACCTGGCGCGCCGCGGCTGCCCGGCTGCGGAACGCCACGCCGGAACCGGCCGTGGCTGCCACGCCGTTCAGGCCGGCCACGCTGGCGGACTTCGACCTGCTGGCCGGGCGGATCGGTGCCTTTACCCGGCTCACCCCGGTCCAGCGCTCGTCGTTCCTCGAGGGCGCCAAGATCGTCGAGGTGCCCGCCGGCACGCGGATCGTCAAGCACGGCGACCCGGCGCCGTCGGCCTACTTCATCCTGGAGGGCTCGACCACCGCGGGTGTCCCCACCGAGAGCGGTTTCACCGGGCTTTCGACCATGCAGGCCGGTGACTTCTTCGGCGAGATCGGCGCCCTGACCGGCAGCCACCGGACCGCGGATGTCGTGGCCGATGTCGACACGACGCTCGTGGAGGTCCCCGCGGCGACGCTGCGGGCGCTCATGGCCGAGCCCGCGATCAGCGACCTCGTCCTGCCCAAGCTGACAGAGCGACTGGCACGGACGACGAGCGCCGACCTGCCAAGACTGGCCGGGTTCGACCAGGAGGCTCTCCGCGAGCTGCGGACACCGCGTCCGTCCGTCGAGACGCCGCCGAGACCAAACGACCTGTCGGGGGAACCAGTCGCCTAGCCAGCAACGAGTGGTGCTCGCTCGCACCACCTGGATTGACAGGACGTTCGTCCTGCCCCGAAGGTACTGGATACATTGCCGATTTAACCTGTTCAAGGTCCTGGAGGGGATATGCGCTTGTTTCGTTCGTCTGGATCTCTGCGAGCCCGGGCTCTGGTCCCGCTCGTTGCGGCCCTGCTGGTCTGGACCTCGATCACGAGCGTCGTGACAGCCGCGGCAGATAAGAGCTTCAACGCGACCATCTCGCCCATTGCCCTCGCGGCGGGCGGCTCGTACGGAGTCGCCCCGCGTGATCCGATCATCCTGACGATCACGAACACGTCGAACCAGGCTCAGATGGGCTCTGCGAATGTCACCCTGCCGGCCGGGCTGAAACTGACCGACGCGACGGCCACTTCTGGAACGGCGACGGCGACGCCGAACCTGACCACGAACACCGTCGAGCTGCGTAACCTCGGCCTCCAGCCTGGCGGCTTCGTCACGGCGTCGGTGTCGGCACAGGTTGAATGTGCGTCGAATCACTCACCCTACGTCTGGAGCTTCGAGGTCAAGCAGGCCAACGACTTCAACGGCACACCGGGCAACGACCTCGCCCCGGACGGAGATGTCACGAGCACCGTCACGGGCCACTGCGGGTTGAGCTTCACGAAGCAGCCCAAGAGCGAAGAGAAGAACGTCACGATCACGAACAAGATCTACGACATCGGGACGCCCCACGGCGATCCGGTGACCGTCTCGGTCGTCGACTCCGAAGGCTCTGCCGTCCCATGGTGGAGCGGAACGATGGCGATCGCGATGGGCAGTAACCCGGGATCGGCGACCCTTGGTGGCACGCTCACGGGGTCCACGATCAACGGTTCGGTCACGTTCGCGCCCACAATCGGCACCAGCGCGACGGGGTACACGCTCGCCGCGACCGCGGTCGCCACCGCCGGAACGCCATCCGCGGGAATCTCCGGGTCGCCCGTCTCGGACGCGTTCACGATCGTCGATGACGCGACCATCTGCCTCACGGCGGGCAGCAGTTGCATGGTCACCGCCTCAGGCCCGAGCCACGGGAATGCGGTATCGACCCAGGCAACCGTCACCGCCGGGGCCGTCAGCGGCCCGAATCCGATCGGCGGCGCCAACGACCTGGTCATCCTCCAGGTCGGGGACCCGGCCACCAACGATTTCAGCTGCCAGGGTTACGACACGATCACCGACGTGATCGCCTTCAACGCGACGCTTTCCGACGGAGTGTCCCCGGTCTCTCGTGCGAAGACATCGCAGGTCACGCTGTTCGCTCAGTTCGTCACCAAGAGCGCCTCGAAATACGACGCCTGTTACAGATCCTCCCCAGGTGCGGCCTTCACGCCGAAAGGCGGCGGCCCGATGGTCACGACTGGTCTCCTGCCGAACTGCGCCGCGAAGAATCCAGTCGCACCGTGTGTCGTCTCGCGGGCGGCGGACAAGCAGAAGAACGTCATCCTGACCGTGCTATCGCCAGCGGGAGATCCCGGGCTGAAGTGGTAGGTCGGCGCGTCGCCCGCGGGGTGGCGTGCGACCGACGGCCGTCGGGATAGACTCGGGGCGTGCTTCGCTGCCCCGCGTGCAAGGCTGAGAACCCTTCACGGTTCCGGCTGTGCGGGCAGTGCGGAACGCAGCTCTCGGAGGATCTGGGGCCGGAGGAGATCCGCCGGGTCGTCACCGTCGTCACCTCGGATCTCAAGGGTTCGACCAGCCTCGGTGAGCGGCTCGACCCCGAATCCCTGCGGGAGGTCCTGACCCGCTATTTCGATGAGATGCGGATCGTCC
>DAIOXD010000129.1:0-5819 GCA_036758145.1 Candidatus Limnocylindrales bacterium | reverse complement strand
TGGCGGCTGAAGCCGACCGACAGCAACTGGGCGTCGCTCAGCTCGAGGAAGCGAGGCGGCGTCAACGGGTCCCCGGCCGCACGTAGCCGGTCGAATGCGGCCCGCGCGGAGGCGAGCGAGACCTGCTGCTCAAGGATGATGTGGAGCAGTGTCGGGAAGCCCGGCTCGCGATCCCAGAGCGGCGGCGGGCCGTAGCGCCCCACGATCGCGGCCAGGTCCGGATCGCGCGCCGTCAGTTCGGCGACCGCGGTGGCCAGCCCCGCCGCCGTCAGCGAGGACGGCATCTAGCCGGCGACCGCGCCACGCTCCCCGAACCCGCCCGCCGGGAGCGGGTCGAACGGGCGGCCCTCCGCGCCTCGCAGCCAGGCCCTCGCGTTCTCCCCCAGCGATGGCCGGTGGTAGCCACCCTCCTGGAGGATCACCAGCCGGCGCCCGAGCGTCGCGGTCCGGCGGCCCATCTCGTGATAGACCTCGGTCGTGAGCGCGAACGTCCCGATCGGGTCCAGCCCGTACGTGTCGAACCCCAGAGAGACCACGACCACCGACCCGGGCACGGCCGCGATCGCCTCGAGCGCCCGGTCGAGCGCGACGAGGTAGTCCGCGTTCGTCGTCCCGGAGGGCAACGGGAGGTTCAGGTTCTCCCCCGCTCCGTCACCTTCGCCGGTCTCGTCGGCACGACCCAGGAAGTACGGGTAATCGTGATCGGGGTGGGCGTGGATCGAGACGTACCGCACGTCGCCCCGCCGCCAGAAGATCTGCTGCGTCCCATTGCCGTGGTGGTAGTCCACGTCGAGGATCGCGACCCGCTCGCCCGTGGCGCGCAAGATGGCCTCGGCGGCGATGGCCGCATTGTTGAAGAAGCAGTAGCCGCCGTACATCGAGCGGGCCGCGTGGTGCCCCGGCGGCCGGCACAGCCCGTAGGCGGCTGCCTCACCACCGAGCACCAGGTCAGCGGCGGTCAGCGCGACATCGACCGCCGCCCGGGCAGCCGTGTACGTCCCCGCCACGAGCGGCGCAGCCGAATCGAGGCCCCAGAAGCCGGCCCGCCCGCCGGCGTGAACGGGTTCGCGCACGAGGGCGGCGGCGGCCGCCTCCGACATCCCCTCGAACATCGAGCGGTTCGGGTACGTGTCGGCGCTGAGGAACGGGCGATCGCCCCGTTGCGCCCGATGCTCGGACCAGGCGACCTCGAGGAAGCGGACGAGGCCCGGGTCGTGGACCGCCGCGATCGGGGCATCGCCGTGGTCGGTCGGCGCGATCATCGGGAACCCGCCGTCGGCCTCGAGAGCGATCCGGATCCGCTCCGCCCGCTCAGCGACCTCGTTGGCTGGCACGGGGATGCCCATGTACGTCTCGAGCGTGACGTCGTGCCCGAGGTGCGCGGGCGTGTACACGACCTCCATCCGAACGTGCCTTCAGTCCCGGGCCTCGCCGGCGACCGAGATGATCGCCGCGCTGACCGCTTCCGGACGGTAGCGCATCAGGTTGTGACCGTCGCGACCGAACGACGCCGCCCGGATCCGGCCACGCCCGGCGGCCGCCCGCGCCGCCGAGGCGGCCGCCAGCGCCACCCGTCGCGAACCGTGCTCATCATCCGCTGCAGCGAGGGCGACGATGGGCGCCGTCACGGCGGCCAGTGTCGCCAGCGGGTCGTACTCGAACATCGCCCGGACGCTGGCCTCGACGGCGTGTGGCCGCGAGGCCGAGACGACCTTGCCGGCGTGGGTCTCGACGACCGTCGCCCTGGCCGCCCGCTCCTGGTCGGCGTCCCAGGTCGAGGGGTCGAACGCGGCCCGGTCCGCGAGGAACGCGGTCATCGAGCCCATCACCTCGGGCGGCTCGTCGAGGCCGCGCAGGAACTCCTCCACATCGATCCCGCTGGCCGCCTCCAGCGATTCCCAGCCGCCGTCGACCAGCACGAGCCCCGCGCAGCGTCGACCGAGCTCCACCGCGGCCCAGGCGGCCACGATCGCACCGAACCCGTGCCCCGCGAGGACCACGCGATCGCCGTCCTCCGCGAGCAACCCTGAGCCCTCGGCGGCCGCCAGGACATCACCGGCGAACGTCGTTTCGTCGTAGCCCTCGGTCGGCGCGTCGGACAGGCCGTGACCACGAAGGTCCATCGCGACCGCATGGCGGACGGCCCGCAAGCGTCGGGCGACGGGCGTCCACGACCAGGCCGTGTTCGACAGGCCGTGGATCAGGAGGACGCCGGGATCACCGGGTTGCCCTTGACCGCCCCAGTCGAGGAAATGGATCCGATCGCCCGGCTCGACGACCACAACGAATCCGTCCGGTTCCATCGCCCCTAGGATACGAGCGCCATGGTCAAGCGCCGTCGGGGTGCACGGCGCACCCGCCCTCGATCGATCCATCGCCCCTTCGAGGCGCTCGTCGCGGACGCCCTCGACTCGATCCCCGAACCGTTCGCCAGCGCCCTCGATGAGGTCGCGATCGTCATCGAAGACGAGCCGTCGGCCGACCAGGTGCGCGAAAATGACATCGGACCGGATGAGACCCTGTACGGCCTCTACGAGGGTGTTCCGCGGACCGAATGGGGCGCCGACTGGGCACCCGTGCCGAACCGGATCACGCTCTTCCGACTGCCGCTCGAGGAGGACTTCGCCGACCCGGACGATCTCGCGGACGAGGTCTGGCTGACCGTCGTGCACGAGCTCGCGCATCACCTCGGGATCGACGACGACCGGCTGCGCGCCCTCGGCATCGAGTGACCGCGGAGCGTCGGTCAGGTGCCGGCCCCGGGTAGCGTTCCGGCCGCCTCGAGCAGCGCGCCGAGCCGCCCGATCTCGACGTTGCCGCCCGACAGCACGACCGCGACCCGCTCGCCGTCCCGGATCGGGATCCGGCCCGCCAGCACCGCGGCGAGCGCGGCCGCACCAGCGGGTTCCAGCACCTGCTTGAGGCGTTCGAGCGCGAAGCGCATCCCGGCCAGGATCGTCGGGTCGTCGAGCAGGACGATGCCGTCGAGATAGCGCCGACACATCGCGAGCGTCCACACGCCGGCGAACGGCGCCCCGAGGCCATCGGCGACGCTCTCCGGCTGGATCCGCACAACCGCGTCCAGTTCGAGCGCGATCGAGACGGCGTTCGAGCGTTCCGGTTCGACGCCGTAGACGCGCATGCCCGGACGACGTTCCTTGAGCGCGGCCGCGACCCCCGAGATCAGACCGCCGCCACCGACGCCGACCACCACGACATCGAGTTCCGGCACGTCCTCGAGCAGCTCGAGGCCGATCGAGCCGTGACCGGCGATGACCGCTGGATCGTCGAACGGGTGGACGAATTCGAGGCCCTCCTCGTCGCGGATCCGTTCGAGCTCGGCGAGGCTCTCGCCGACATGGTCGCCGTGGAGCACGACCCGGGCCCCGTAGCCGAGACACGCGTCCACCTTGGAGCGCACGGCGGCGGCGGGCATCACCACCGTGACGGCGACGCCTGCGTCGCGACCGGCCAGGGCGTACGCCTGAGCCGCGTTCCCGGCCGAAAGCGTGATCACGCCGGTCGCCCGGGCCTCATCGGACAGGGTGGCGATGCGATTGGTCATGCCGCGCGGCTTGAACGATCCCGTCTTCTGGAGCTGTTCGGGCTTCAGATAGAGGCCGTCGTCAGCGAGACGGACGCCGGTCGCCGCGGTCGTCCAGCGGGCCGCTGTCGCAGAGGTCATCAGCGGGGTGCGATGGACCCGACCGGCGATTCGTTCACTCGCAGCCTCGATCTCGGCGACCGTAACGATGTGGTCCTCGGTCGCAGGCATGCGGGCGAGTATGGCACGCACCCGGGTGGCCCGATGAGGCCCCTGCAACCCAGCGCTGCCTATGCTTCGGGATCGTTCGGAGGCGCACAGATGCGACGCGCGAAGGGCTCCTTTCGGGTTTCAGGCATGAAGGACGACCCCTACGAGCAGCTGCCAGGTGGCGGCAAGTTGACGCGGGCGTCGGGTGAGCAGGCCTACACCGGCGCCATCGACGGCCACGGCACGGTCCAGTGGCTGATGTCGTACCGCGGCGACGGCACGGCGCATTTCGTCGGGATCTGGCACGTCACCGCGTCGATCGACGGGCGGAAGGGCTCGTTCATCGCCGAATCGGTCGGCGAGTTCGACGGGGCGGCGAGCAGCGGGAGCCTGTCGATCCTCGAAGGGCTCGCCGACGGCGAGCTGAGTGGGCTGCGTGGCAAGGGCACGTTCAAGGCGCCCGGCGGCGCCGATGCGAGCTACGACCTCGAATACGAGATCGGCTGATCCGGTTACTTGCGTGTTTGCGCAAGCGTTTGCTATGATGCTCCCGATGTTGGATCGCCTGCCGGTCTCGGCCGAACCCGAACGAACGCGCTACGCCGCGGTCGGGCGTGCGCTTTCGGACCCGAAGCGCCTGTGCGTCCTCGAATCGCTCGCCATCGGCGAGCTGTCGGTGACGGACCTCAGCGAGCGGGTCGGCTGCCAGGTCCCCAACATGAGCCAACACCTCGCGGTGCTTCGGAGTGCCGGTCTCGTGACGACCCGGCGCGAGGGCAGCACCGTCTTCTACCGCCTCGCCGACCCGCGGGTCCTCGAGGCCTATCGACTCATCCAGGACATCGCGCGCTAGGCGCGGACAGAAAGGGGATCGGTTCCCATATGGCGGAGATCAAGGTCGCGACGGACGCGAATTTCGAGGAGCTCGTCCTCAAGTCGGAGCGCCCCACCGTCGTCGACTTCTGGGCGGCGTGGTGCGGGCCATGCAAGATGGTCGCGCCCGAGATGGAGAAGCTTGCCGCGAAGTACGAGGGCGCGGTCGACGTGGTCAAGGTCGACGTCGACGCCAACCCGGCGCTGTCGCAGGCCTTCAACATCCTGAGCATCCCGGTCATCGCGTTCTTCAAGCCGGGATCGCAGCCGCAGGGCGTCGTCGGGTTCCGGCCGCTCGAGCAGCTCGAGCAGACCTTCAACCTGGCCGAATACGCCGTCGAGGCGGTCGAGGCGCCGGCCCCAGCCGACTGACACCCTCGCTAGTTCCGCGGCTCCGACCGCCTGTGGGCCGAGGCGAGCCAGGCGATCGCGCGATCCGCGGCCTGATCGTCGAGGACCGTCGGGGTGAAGGTGACCCAACCCGGTCCTCGATCGGCAGGCTGCACGTCCGGCGTGCGCGCCGCGGCATCAGCGACGGCCGGATCGAGCGCGAATTCCGCCGCTGAGCCATCCGCATTTGCGACCGCGAATGGCCGCCCGCCGCGGGACCATGTGAGCGACCCATTCGGTTCGGGCGTCGAGGCCACACCGGGCAGATCGGTCGCCGCCGCTTCGAGGAGGGCCCGAAGGGTCACGTCTTGGCGGCCGCCAGGATGGCCGACAGATCGGCGTGATGGTCCTCGTAATGGGCCGTGGTCTCGTCATGGAAGAACTGCTGGTGGTCGGCATGCTTGAGCCAGCGTGCCTCGGGAACGACCGTCAGATAACCGCGAAGCTGCCCGGGGATGGTCGCGAATCGCTCACGAAGCTCGTCCATCGGCAGGGCCGCCCACGTTGCGTCGATCTCATCGTTGATGACCTCGCCGCCCCGGCGCTCCCAGTCGGCATCGGACCGAGCTTTCGTGGCACTCGTCTCGTTGACGGCGAGTTCGGTCGCCACGGCCAGGGCGTTTTCCTGCCACGCGACGAGATGGCCCATCAACTGTCGGCCCGACCAGCCGTGGGCGCCCGCCACGGGAACCGCCAGCTGCTCGTCGGTGAGTCCGGCCAGCGCCTCGAACGGTGCCCAGGCGTCGTGTTCCTCCTCGAGGAACTCGAGCGAATCGAGGTACATCAGACCGCGACCGGTTCG
>DAIOXD010000128.1:0-5864 GCA_036758145.1 Candidatus Limnocylindrales bacterium | reverse complement strand
GAGGTGAACCGCCCTGGGTTTCGTGAAGACCCTGGGCTGCCCTGGGTTCCGAGGAGTCGCGTGACTGGATTTCAGGCGGCCTCTGTGGTCGCCTGAAGGCGCTGATGCTAGGCGGCCTCGACTCTGCCGGCGCTGGTTCCGGTTCGTCTGACCGATCCTCGCCCGCCGAGAAGACCGGTCGGTCATCGACGGCCGCCAGGGGTGGGCCAGTTCAGGACATCATTCCGGCCCCGAATGGGGCCGAAACAGGGTGTCATCCCCAGGTGGACGCGGACCCGGCCAGACCTGGCCGTCGGCGCCGGCGGGATGCAGATCGGCAGCCGCCTGGGACAGATCCCCGGGCCCGGACAGGGCGTCGCCGCTCGAGCGGAGCAGGGCCGCCGCGACGATGGCCACGGCCACCCACCCACCCGAGACGGGAAGGCCCCAGGCATCCCACGGGACGACGGCCAACACGAACCAAAAGACGTCCGGACGGAGTGTCAGAGCGCCCGGCAGCAAGGGGGCGAACCCGTGCAGGTACAGCGTGGGCGATACCGCGATCGATGCCAGGCCGAATCGGGCGAGTCCGTTCCGGCCGCGCCGAAGCAGAGCCATGCCGATCGCGAGGACGCTGACGATCATCGCGACTGCGGTCGGGAGAGATCCGGCGAGCGAGGGCCCACGCATGTCGTACCGGTCGAGTGTCTGCTCGAAGTATCCAAGAGCGCGCGCCCATTCGCCCCACGCCCCCCAACCGGTAAGCGGGATCGTGACGATCACGAGCACCGCCACCACAGCGATCCCGAGCGCGACCTCCCGGTAGCGGCGCTCCCGTAATCCCCAGATGCCCGGGATGCCCGAAGGCAACTTGAAGACACCACCGACGACGAGTAAGGCAGCGAACCGGTAGCCGAGCGCCAAACAAAGGAATCCGAATCCGGCGACATTTCCCACCGAGAGACCGATCGCAAAGACCGGCCAGGCCAGGAGGGCGACGACCCAACGACCGCGGACGCCGATCAGCCGAAGGCCGACGAGCACGGCCGCGGCCGACGTCGCGAGCCATCCCACCTCCACGGCGAGCAGCGGAAGACGGGCGAGGATTTCGAACAAGGGAAGGGTGAATGGTGGGTAGACGAACGGGTTGCGGTCCCAATCCGGCGGTGCCGTGAGGGGGCCCTGGAGATACGCCGAGTGGCCCGCCAGCGCATCGCCGGCCGCGGCGAGGTAGGTGTGGAGGTCCCTCATCGGCCTGTACAGCACGTTCGGGACGTCGTAGGTGATCCACGTCGCCATCGCCGCGAGCGCCACGAGCACCGCCGGGTCCCGCGATCGACGGCGTCCCCCGCGAACCATCGACCCTGCCGAGGCCCCCAATACGATGATGTCGACGCCCGCGGCTCCCGTGATCGCGAGGTGATACCCGACGACCAGGAAGAGCACAAACATGCCGATCACGAACCAGCTGGAGCGCCCGATCGCCGGCATCCGATCCGTGAGGAGCCAACCGAGGACGACTCCCGAGAGCGCCAGCAATTCCAGCGCCGAGTAGGAGAGCCCGCGGAATCCACCGCTCGCCGCGGTTGACATCGCCGGCATCGCCAGGATGCTCGACGCAAGGGCCGCTGCGCGAGGCCATGACTGCTCGCCAACGAACCTACGGAGTCTCCCGAACGTGATCATCGTGACCGTCGGCCTTCGATGCCGGCGGTCTGCGGAGGCAGCGTCTCGGGCAGAGCGGGCCTCTTGACACGCTGCGCCGCTCGACTGTGGATTCGCATGGGTTCCCGTCCGGACCGACTCAGGGCCGTCTCCTCGACGTGACCGCTACAGACAGTCATCCCGTATCCGGTCGCGGCGTAGCCTTGGCCGCCCACGTCGCGAGGCGCGTCCGTACCGGTTCCATTGCGAACCGCCAGAAGACATAGAGCATGATCGCGACAGGAGCAAGCTGCGGGGTCGGGACCGCGAGCAGGACGGCCAGCAGAGGGGTCATGACAGGCTGGGCGAACGTCGAATAATGGAACTCGGTCGAGGGCCAGAGCGCGGGCACGGCGAGCCACGCCGCGGCCTTCCCGTCGCGACGCCAGAGGAGGACGATCGCGATCGCGGTCGGAACGAGCAGCAGCGGGTAGTAGAAGGCGCTGTAACCGTCGTCGGACTGCTGCGCCAGGTTGGCTGAGATCTTCCCGAACTCGTTCAGGTACCGGATCCACAGCGAAGGCGCCACGACGAATGTGAGGATCGTCAATCCGAGGGCGAGGGCGACACCTCGCAGCTTGCGTTCTAGGAGGAGTGGGATGACGGCGTACACCTTGAGCGTCACGGCGATCGATTCGGCCACCACCCCCCGTCGCCCGGCCGTGACGAGCAGCAGCATGAGGACCACGAGCTGCGGGTTTCCCGAATACAGTGCCTCAGCGGTCGGTGGGAACAGGAGCCACCAGGGCGGAAGCCGAAGCCAGCGGACGATCGCCAGGGCGCTCAATGCCGAGAGTCCGAGCCAGAGCACCGTGAACTGACTTTCCGAGAACAGGGCGCTCGGCGCGAGGAGGACGGTCGTCGCGGGCGACCCGGCGTAGTTGAACGCAGTGTGCGAGTTGACCATCACTTGCGCCGCCCACGGATCGCCGCCGTGGAGCCATTGCTCGACGCCCCGGTAGTAGATCCGGATGTCCTGGCCGAGCGGGACCTTATCGCCGACGAAGCGCGCGATCCGCAGGAGCGTGATGCCGGCGAACCACGCTGCGAGGGCGACCTGGCCGAGGGTCCGAAGATGGCCTTCGCCCACTCGGTCCTGAACCGCTTGCAGCCGCACGATCGCGGCGCCGATCCACCGGGTCAGCCGCACCGTCGGCCCGCGACTCGGTGGATCGGTCCGTCGCGATCCCTGTGAACGCCTCCGGGACCCGTCGCGGCAGAGCCTGCCGGCCAGCCGGAGAAGCTCGCATCGAGACCCATCGCGTTCGCGAACGGGAACGAGGTCGCGTTCGGCTCGACGATAAGCGAAACGTAGGAGGCCGCCGCCGGATCGTCATTCTGGTCTGGCTGGTCCTTCCACGTTGGGCGATCCATGGACCCGAATGCCTCCTTCGACTGGGAGTGGTCGCTGTCGAGCGTACGCCAGAGCACCTCTATTGCCGGTTCGAATCGGCGCGACTCCAGGGGAGCCGACGACCCGTCTGGACCAAGGGAATCACGGCACGTGACGGCCATACATCCCGTGCACAAAGTGGACTACATCGTCACACGCGGTAGTCCGGACTCATGGGCCGTTCGCAACTGCTGAAGGGCACGACATCGCTCCTCGTACTCGCCGTCCTGCGCGAGGGTGAGCTGCACGGCTACGAGATCGCCGCGCGGATCCGCGAGCGGACCCGTTCCACACGTTCATCTTTGAGCAGCAGCGATCAGATGCTGCTCGATCGCTGGATCGAGACCCAGCCCACCGTCATCTTCTGATCGCGTGACGGCAGGTGGCCGCGATGATCGCTCGGTCGCGGCTTGGGTTCCCCGTATCGGCTAGCGCTCCGGGCCGAGCGGGGTCAGGGACCCCTATCAGGTGTGCGACGCGACCCGGCCGGCTATCGTGCGCGGTCCGCGAGCGGATCCGGCTCGCACCGACGCCCGGAGACGCCCCAGCGCCATCCGGGCGTCTTCCTTGTCGGCGACCCTTCAAGAGCGCCGTGGCCGCATGATCGTCGTGAACCGCTCGCCCTCGACGATCGTGTACGAATCGAACTCCACGAGGGACCCATCGGCGGCGGGCATCCGGAAGCGGGACTCGGCGGCCCCGACGTCCGTGAGGATGGACAGCATCGCCGAGACCTGCTCGGTCGAGCCGGGCGTCACGAACTCCTGCCAATAGTGGCCGATGAGGTCGCTGCCGAGCAGGCGCTGGGCGGCCTGGTTGGCTTCGAGGATCAGCGCCTGAGCGTCGTAGTTGACACGCGGCAACGCGTCGTCCAGCCACCAGGCTGCGGGCGGCGCCGCGACCCCCTCGGCATCCCGGGTCGCGGTCCAACGCTCACCATCGTCGACCACCCGAGCGTGTGGGTAGAGACGTCGAAGGCGAAGCGCGAGAAGCTCCGGGGTCGGCTCGGGCAGGCGCGCCAGGGCCCTGCCGGCATAGGCCCGGAAGGCCGGATCCGCCGGCTCGCACAGGAGTTCGGGCATCGGGACCGATCCGCTCGACGGCTCGAACGCCACGTCCTCGGCCAGCCGGAAGACACTGGTCGTCCCTGAGTCGTCGCGCCCGGCGTGGATATCGATGGCGACGATCTCACCGGAGGTCGGGCGCAGCAGCACCGTAGCCGTCAGGTCGCGACCCGCCTCGACGGACGCCAGGAGCGCGATGGCGTCGTCGAGCGTCCCCGGCGCGACGAAGTCGGTGAAATGGACCGAGCCGATCTCGGAGGCCTCGATATCGAGCAGGCTGCAGGCGGTCGCGTTCGCCTCGGTCAGCCAACCATCGGAGGAGACGGCGACCCGAGGAAGCCCAGGCGCCTCCCACCACGGCCCGGTCGTCGATGATCGCCAGCCCCCGTCGCGGTAGACATACCAGGCCGGCGACTCGCCCGAGAGTCCTCGTTCGCGGACGACCACCCGGGGGAAGAGACGGCGCAGCCGCGTCTCGAGCTCCTCGGGGCGACGCGCCCGGCTGGCGCGCCGGATCCGGTCCACGTGCTCGCGGAAGGCCGGGTCGTCGCTTGGGATCGTGAAGATCCGGGGCGGAGCAGGATGAAGGTCCATCTCAGGTTTCGGGCCAGTAGAAGGCGTCGAGACGAGGCGCCGCCTCGCGCGGTTGGGTCGCGGACATTGTGCTCGGCGCGTGAGCCCGAGTCGCCGGCAGCCGGAGCCCGCAGCGTCAAGCCCGCATCGCAATCGAGGACCGGAACGTCACAATCGTCTCACGCGGCCCCGAGACTCGGTGCCGGCCGGCGGCACCGGACCGGCTGGCTCGTATGCTGCGGCCATGCGTCCCCGTCCCTCGCCACCGATCCGCGACGCCGACGGCCCGCTCCTGATCGAGAGCTTCCTCGTCGCGGGGGTCGTCTCGTTCCTCGGGATCCGGGCGCTCCTGACAGTCGCCGGTTTTCCGCAGCTCGGTGGGGGCGGATTCCACATCGCCCACATGCTGTGGGGCGGCGCGCTGATGCTCGTCGCGATCCTCCTGCTGCTGTCGTTCCTCGACCGTCATATCCAGCACCTCGCGGCGGTGGTCGCGGGGCTTGGCTTCGGGACGTTCATCGACGAGATCGGGAAGTTCGTGACCGCCGACAACGACTACTTCTTCCGGCCCGCGGTCGCGCTCATCTACGTGACCTTCGTCATCGTCTTCCTGGTTGCCCGCGGGATCGAGGGACGACGGCCGCTGACCGAGCGCGAGGCCCTGGCCAACGCCCTCGACCTGCTCGAGGGGAGCTTGGGCGAGGCGCTCGAGCCGGAGGACCGTGCCCGGATCGAGGCGCTGTTGGACAAAGCCGGGACGGCCTCGCCCCTGACCGCCGTGCTCCGGGACTATCTCGCCAAGGTGCCGATTCGGCCGGACGTCGAGGCCTGGTGGGAGAGGATCCCCCGCTGGGGTGCTCGCCGCTACGAGCGCCTTGCGCGAGACCCGCGATTCGAGCGCGCCCTGACCGCGGCCGTCATCGTCTACGCCACGGCGGCCGTCGTCGCGAGCCTGCTCGTCGTGATCGCTGCGGCTCGCAGCGACGCGAGCGAAGCGTTGTCCGTCGCGGCCCTCGGCCAGGTGATGTCCACGATCGCCGGTGCCGTGCTCATCGCCCGCGGCGTGGTAGCCCTCCCGACGTCGCGGACCGAGGCATACCGCTGGTTCGTGCGCGGTGTCCTCGTCTGGCTGCTGATCACCCAGGTCTTCA
>DAIOXD010000127.1:0-5879 GCA_036758145.1 Candidatus Limnocylindrales bacterium | reverse complement strand
CCGCCGCCCGGCGGCGAGCGTGAACCGTTTCTAAAGGGCGCCGCTCTGGCTGCGGGCCGCGATCGACTCGAGCGATCGCTCGTCGGCTAGGTCGGCGAGGTGGTCGGTCAGGTTGTGGGCGCGCACGACCGGGCGCCCGGCACGGAACTCGATGATGGCGATCCCGCACAGGTCCATCGTCCACATCCAGAACCGCTCCAGCGGCAGGTCGAAGATGGTCAGCAGGGCGACCTTGAAGATGCCGTCATGGCCGGCCACGATCGACCACGGATGGTCAGGCCGCACGTCGCGATAGCCCGCCACCTGCGGCCGGTCAAGGGTACCGGGCTCCCGACCCAGGCCGAGACGGGCCAGGAGCGTCGTGAGCGCCGGCCGGAGACGTGCCTGGACCTCGGGGAGTGATTCGCCGCCGGGCGCCCAGCCATCCAGGGGAGCCTGCCGCCAGGCGGCCAGCTCGGCGCCGAAGCGTGCCGCGATCTCGTCGCGGTGGAGGCCCTGCCAGGTGCCCTGGTGGATCTCGAGGAAGCCAGGGTCGGACCGTCGAGCGACGGGCCGCCCGGCCCCCGTGATGGCCCGCTCGATCGACTCGGCCGTTTGCGTGGTCCGGCTCAGCGGTGAATGGACCAATTCGACGAGGTCGCCCGTCGGGAGTGGGAGTGCGGGCGCGGCATGCGGCTGCGCCAGGCGGCGCGCGACCAGTTCGGCCTGACGGACCCCGTGGGGCGTGAGCGGCGAATCGGCCTGTCCCTGGAAGCGGCCCTCGGCGATGAACGTCGACTCGCCGTGGCGGACGAGGACGAGTGTCGCGTCCAGGCCGTCGGGGCCGAGCGGACTCGAACCCGCGGTCAGCGTGCGCCTCCCAGCCGGATCGTCCACAGATCGCGGACCGCTTCGTGGGTCCGGATCGCCTCGGAGACGGAATCCGGGACGTCGTCGTCGAGCGCCAGGATCATGAACGCATCCTCACGCGGGCGGGTCCGGGCGAGATGCATCGCGCTGATGTTGATGTCCGCCTCGCCGAGCATGACGCCGACCCGCCCGACCGTTCCCGGCCGGTCCATGTGCCGGGTGATGAGCATGTTGTCGGCGGGCGCCATGTCGAGTCGGTAGTCGTCGAGGCGCGTGATCCGGGGCTCGCCGCCGGCCACCGTCCCGGCCACGACCGTCGTCCGGCCGCCGGCCTCGCCCGACAGGGTGATGAGCGCGGCGAATGCTCCCGCGTCGGGCGTCTTGCGCTCGATGACCGTGATCCCGCGCGCCTTCGCGAGGGCGCTGGCATTGACGAGGTTGACTCGTTCCGTGATCGAGGTCTCCAGCAGTCCGCGCAGGACGGCAGCGGTCAGCGGCGTCCCGTCGTAGTCCGCCAGGTCGCCCGCAAGCTCGAGCGTGAGGGTGCGCACGCCGCCGCGCGAGAACTGCGCGAAGAACCGCCCGAGCACCTCGGCCAGCGGCAGGTACGGGGCGATGGCGCGGGCCGTCTCGGGCGTGAGCAGGGGAGCGTTGACCGCATACCGGGCGCTGCGGCCGTCGAGGACGTCGAGGACCTGCGACGCCACCTCCTCCGAGACGAGGACCTGCGCCTCGGCCGTCGAGGCGCCGAGGTGCGGCGTGAGCAGCGTGTTCGGCGCTTCGAACAGCGGCGAGCCGGTCGGTGGTTCGTGCTCGAAGACGTCGATCCCCGCGCCACCTAGGTGACCCGCCCGGAGCGACTCGGCCAGCGCGGCCTCATCCACGATCCCACCGCGCGCGACGTTGAGGACGATCGAGCCGTGTTTCATCTTCGCGATCGCCTCGCGCCCGATCAGGCCGCGGGTCGCGCGCGTCAGCGGCACGTGGACGGTGACGACGTCGGCGCGCGCGAGCATCGCCTCGAAGTCGACGAGCTCGACGCCATGATTGGCCGCCGCTTCGGCGGTGACGAACGGGTCGACCCCGAGGACCGTCATCTCCATCGCCCGTGCGCGGACGGCGATCGCCTGGCCGATCTTGCCCAGGCCGACGATGCCGAGCGTCCGCCCGCGCAGCTCCAGCCCGGTGAACTCCGACCGCTTCCACTCGCCGCGGCGGAGCGACGCGTCGGCGGCCGCGATCCTGCGGGCGACCCCGTAGAGCAGGGCGAGCGTGTGCTCGGCGGCCGCGATCGTATTGCCGGTCGGGGCGTTGACCACCACGATCCCGGCGCGCGTCGCCGCGTCGAGGTCCACGTTGTCGACCCCGACCCCGGCCCGACCGATGACGGCCAGCCGGCTGCCGGCGGCGATGAGGCCGGCATCGACCTGGACCTGGCTGCGGACGATGAGGGCGTCGTAGTCGGGCATGATCGCGCACAGTTCGTCGTGCGACAGCCCCGGCCGTTCATCGACCTGGTGGTGCGCCCGAAGGAGGTCGATGCCCTCGCGCGCGACCGGCTCGGCGACCAGGACCCTCACGCACCCGCCCCGGCGGGGGCCCGCGTGGCGATCCCGAACGACTCCAGCGCCGCGACCTGGGCCGCGGCGACGCCGGCGCCCGGCCGGACCGAGCGACCGGCACCGATCGAGACGAACTCCAGCACGCTCATGACGCCGAGGATCTCCTCGATCGTCACCGAGCCGAGGTGGCCGACCCGGAAGATCTTGCCGGCCAGCTTGGCCTGGCCACCGGCGAGGATCACGCCCCGTCGCTTGATCTCGCCGTTGAACGATTTCCAGTCGAGGTCCGCGGGGACGACCGCGGCGGTGACGCCCCTCGAGGCGTGGCGCTGATCGGCGAACAGTTCGAACCCGAGCGCGGTGAGGCCGGCCCGGGTGGCCGCGGCGCACGCCTCATGACGGGCGAAGACGCCTTCAGGCCCTTCGGCGGTCATCAACCGGATCCCTTCGTCGACCTGGTAGACGACCGCGATGGCGGGGGTCCACGGCGTCTCGCCCGTCGCGTGGGCGTCGCGGTGCGCCCGTAGATCGAGATAGACCCGGGGCATCGTCGCGGTCTCCATCGCGGCCCAGGCTCGCTCGGAGGCCGCCACCATGGCGAGGCCGGGGGCGGCCATCCATGCCTTCTGCGAGCCGGTGACGACGACGTCGACGCCCCACTCGTCCATCTGGAAGGGGACGGTCCCGAGACCGGACACGCTGTCGACCAGGATCAGGGCGTCCGGCGCCAGCTCCCGGACGACGGCCGTGAGTTCCGGGATCGGGTTCAGTACCCCGGTCGAGGTCTCGTTGTGGGTGAGCAGGACGGCCTTGTAGTCGCCGAAGCGTTCGAGCTCCGCGCGGAGCACCGCAGGGTCGGCGGCCTGGCCCCACTCGACATCGATCTTCGTGACGTCCGCGCCGTAGGTCCGGGCGATCTTCGCGAACCGGTCGCCGAACGAGCCGATCGAGATGGCCAGAACGCGATCACCCGGAGAGAGCACGTTGACGACCGCCGCCTCGAGCCCGCCCGTGCCCGCCGTCGTGAGGACCGCCACGTCATTCGAGGTCCCGAAGAAGGGCTTCATCCCCGACAGGATCCGGCCGAGCATCGCCGCGAATTCCGGGCTGCGGTGGTTGATCATCTGGCGGGCGCCGGCCTCGCGGACGCTCGGTGGCAGGCCCGTCGGGCCGGGGGTCCGCAGGTTGGGCTCGAAGCGGTCCAAGGGAACCTCCTGGTTCGACCGGTGGGGCATCCACCGGCACGTGGCATATGCTCTCATGCCCAGCCGTCGGACCGTTACGGAGGAGGTCCGCCCTTCGTCCCTTGGGGGACCGACCCAGGAGTCCGCCGCACGTGAGCTCACCGCCGATGACCGACCGACCGCCGCGCCGCCCCCGATCCCGCCGACGCTGGCTGCTCGGCCTCGGGGCGCTGGGGCTGGCTGCCGTCCTCGTCGGGGTCTCGGCCATCTCGACGAACACGCTGGGCGCGGGCAACCTGTTCGATCGCGCCGTCGCCAAGGTCGATCGGTTCCTCGCCGGACCGGTCCCCGAGCGGTCGGCACCCGCCATGGTCCTCGTCACCGCTCCTCCCGACGCGGCCGTGGACCCGGACGACCAGACCCCGACGCCCTCAGCGACCGCCCTGCCATCCGGCGGCAGCGGCCCGACGGTGACCCCGGTCCCGGCCCCGACGGCGTCGCCCGCGCCCACGCCGGCCCGCGTCCCGGTCGACGTCGATGTCGTCAAGGATCACAACGCGGTCTTCGCACACGAGATCAAGGACACCTGGTGCGCGGCGGCCGGAGTCCAGATGACCCTCGCCGTCCTTGGCCTGAAGGACAACTCGAAGGCGTTCCAGCGCGAGTTGCAGGGTCGCGTCCGCGAGTGGGAGAGCTTCAGTGACAGCCACAACGGCGACTGGGGCCCAGGCGCGATGGCGCTCGCGCTCGATGCCTACGGCGCGAAGGGCTACCAGGTCCGGGGCTACTCGACGCGTCAGGGCGCCCTGCGCGACGCCGCCAAGGCCATCGAGAAGACCGGTTCGCCGGTCCTCCTCCTGGCATGGCGTGGCGCCCACACCTGGGTGATGACCGGCTTCCGGGCCGATGCCGATCCGGCGGTCTTCTCGAACGCCAAGATCACGGGGACCTACATCCTCGACCCCTGGTACCCGACGATCTCGAGCATCTGGGGCCCGTCGGATCCCCCGGGCACCTTCCAGAACAACGCCGAGATGATCCGCAACTACCTGCGCTGGAAGCGGCCCGAAGGGAATTACCCGGCGCGCGACGGCCTGTATATCGCCGTCGTCCCGACCATCAAGGCGGCGTCGGTCCACTGAGCCCGATCCGGCGCACACGCGGGACCAGGAAGAGCAGCAGCAGGGCGTCCTTGACGATCATCCCGGCCGCATAGCCGAGCGGGATCGCCAGGAGCGCGAACGACGGCACGAGCAGCTGGCTGACGGCGACGACGACCCCGAGCCCGGCGAACGAGGCGATGACCTGGAGCAGGGTGTTGTGTGTCGCGTACAACCCACGCGAGAGCGGGTAGGCGAGGGCGTCGAACGGGATCGACAGGGCGAAGACGGCGATGATCGCCGAGGTCCGGTCGACGTCATCCGGGCCGAACTTCCCGCCGCCGAGCATCACCTGGACGAGGATCCGGGAGAGGACGAAGAGTGCGACGGCGGCAGCGGTCGTCAGGACCGTGATCGTGACGAGGTTGCGCCGCAGGACGGCACGAAACGTGCGCCCGTCGCCTTCCGCAGAGGCGGCCGAGAGGACCGGGAAGACCGCGAGTGAGAAGGAGACCCCGATGAGGATGACCGGCTGTGCCTGGTAGTCGAGCGCGAAGTTGAGCGACGAGACGCTGCCCACCCCGAGACCCGCCGCGACGACCGTGAAGTAGGCGAAGGTCAACGGTTCGATGGCGACCGAGGCCATCCGTGGCAGCATCAGCCGGATGAACTCTCCGAACGCCGCAGTCCGGATCCCGAAGGCCGGACGGATGCGGAACGACGTCCAGCGCGTCCCGACCGCCCGGATCGCGAGATGCGCCGCAGCGCCGGCGACCGCGCCCCAGGCAGACGCCGCGACCCCGAACCGGCCGGCGAACAGCACCGTGCCGACGATGATCCCTCCGGTATAGAGGACCGGCGCGAAGGCGTAGAACACGAACCGGCGATGCGCGACGAGGATCTCGCCGAGCGCCGTCGAGGCCCCGAAGAGGACGAGTGCGAGGCAGTTGATCCGCAGCAACTCGACATAGAGGTCGCGAGTCGCCGGGTCGAAGCCGGCGCCGACGATGCCACCCAGCCAGGGTGCGACAAGGAAGATCGCCACGCCCGCCGCGGCCATGACGACGGTCGCCGCCGTCAATATGGTCCGCCCGAACGCGTTGGCCGGCTCGTCGCCGTCCGCCTGGCGAAGGCTGGTGTAGATCGGGACGAAGGGCGCCGTCAGGCCGGCCGCGACGAGGACG
>DAIOXD010000126.1:0-5932 GCA_036758145.1 Candidatus Limnocylindrales bacterium | reverse complement strand
GCCCAGACCACCTCGGCGAGCTCCATCGCGCCCTTCCCGCCGTCGACGAAATGCGTCGCGACCACCGCATCGACGGCGCCCGCGGCGAGCGCCACTTCGCGGATGGCCTCGACCTCGGCCGGGGTATCGGTCGGGAACGCGTTGATGGCCACGACCGCCGGGACCCCGAAGCGGCGGACGATCCCGATGTGCGCAGCGAGGTTCGCGGCCCCGTTGCGAACCGCCTCCACGTGCTCCTCGAGCAGCGCGGGATCGAGCGGCTTCCCGGCCACGATCTTGCCGACCCCGCCGTGCATCTTGAGCGCCCGGACGGTGGCGACCACGACGGCCGCATCCGGGCTCAGACCGGACGCCCGGCACTTGATGTCGAAGAACTTCTCGGCGCCCATGTCGGCGCCGAAGCCGGCCTCGGTGCACACGATGTCGTTGGTGACCAGGGCGAGCCGGTCCGCGATGATCGAGTTGTTGCCGTGGGCGATGTTGCCGAACGGCCCGCAGTGCACGAAGGCAGGCCCGCCCTCCAGGGTCTGGAGCAGGTTCGGCTTGATCGCATCGCGGAGGAGGACGGTCATCGCGCCGGCCACGCCGAGGTCCTCGGCGGTGACGGGCTTGCCGTCCATCGTCGTGGCCAGGACCATCCGGGCCAGGCGCGCCCGCAGGTCGAACAGGTCGGTGGCGAGCGCCAGGACGGCCATCACCTCGGAGGCGACCGTGATCACGAATTCGGTCTCGCGCGGGATCCCGTCCTCGCGACCGCCGAGTCCCATGACGACGTGGCGCAGCGCCCGGTCGCTGATATCCAGGACGCGCGGCCAGAGGATCCCGTGGATGTCGATCCCGAGCGGGTTCTTGTGGTGGAGGCTGTTGTCGAGGAAGGCCCCGGCCAGGTTGTGCGCGGCCCCGATGGCATGGACGTCGCCGGTCAGGTGGAGGTTGAAGTCCTCCATCGGGATGACCTGGCTGTAACCGCCGCCGGCGGCGCCGCCCTTGATCCCGAAGACCGGACCGAGCGACGGCTGTCGGATGTTGACCGACGCCCGACGGCCGATCCTGTTGAGTCCCTGGGCGAGTCCGACGGTCGTCGTCGACTTGCCTTCGCCGAGCGGGGTCGGGGTGATCGCGGTGACGACCACGTACTTGCCTCGGGGGCGCTCCGCCTCGAGCCGGCGGATCGCCTCGAGCGTGACCTTCGCCTTGGTCGGTCCGTACAGCTCCAGCTCGTCGTCGTGGATGCCCAGGTCGTGCGCCACGTCGATGATCGGGCGCGGGGTGACCGCGCGGGCGATCTCCAGGTCGGATGGGAAGCTCATCGGTCTCCTCGGAGTGCGGCGGATGGTCGGAGGGGGAGGCCACGTTCGGTGGCCTGGCGCTCGGCGGCGCGGACCAGGTGGGTCAGGAGGAGCGCGTTGGTCAAGGGGCCGATCCCGCCCGGGACCGGCGTGATCGCCGAGGCGACCTCGACCGCCGATGCGAAGTCGACGTCGCCGACGACCCGTCCGTCGACGACGTTGATCCCGACATCGACGACGACCGCGCCGGGCTTGAGCATGGTCCCGGTGACCAGGCCCGGATGGCCCGCGGCGACCACCACGATGTCGGCGCGGGCGACATGGCCGGCGAGGTCGCGCGTACGGGAATGGCAGACGGTGACCGTCGCGTCCTCTTTCACGAGCAGGAACGCCGCGGGCATCCCGACCACGGCCGACCGCCCGATGACGACCGCGTCGCGCCCGGCGATCTCGATCCCGGAACGGCGCAGGATCTCGACCGCGGCATGGGCGGTCGCGGGCAGGAAACCGTCATAGCCGAGGCGAAGGAGGCCGGCGTTGAGCGGGTGGATCCCGTCGATGTCCTTGGCCGGGTCGATCGCCCCGATGACCTCGCGCAGCCGGATCGTCGGCGGGAGCGGCATCTGGACGATGACGCCATCGACCGCGGGGTCGGCATCGAGCGCCCGGAGCGTCGAGATGATCGCCTTCTCGGTCACCTCGCCTTCGAGCTCGACGAACTCGGCCGCGATCCCGACCTTCGCGCAGCCGCGCAGGATCTGCCCGAGGTAGACGGTCGATGGGGCGTCCCGACCGACGATGAGGACGGCCAGACCGGGCGGCCGGCCCTGGACATCGGTGAACGAGAGGACGTCCTCGGCGACGGCGGTCCGGATCTCGCTCGCGATGGGTGCCCCTTCGAGCAGACGCGCGCTCGAATGCGTCAACGGATCAGGCTTCAGCGGATGCTGGGGCGGGTTCCCGCGCCTCGCCGCCCAAGGCCTCGTGGGTGGCCGCCGCCAGCCGCTCGATCTCGGCGATCAGCTCCACGACCCGCGCCATCATCGGTCCCTCGATCTCCGTGTCCGCGATCGACGGCAGGTTGATCATCACGTTGGCCGCCGCACCGCGCGCCGCGGCTTCGGCCAGGAGCGCGGCGACGTTGAGGTCGCTCGCGGCGTTGGGGTTGCTCCGGCCGGCCAGCGCCTCGGCGACCGAGACGAGCTCGAGACATGCCTCGACGCACAGGAGCGGGACCTCGGAGGCATGGCGCGCAGCCGTTTGAAGGGCGGCCGATCGAGACGCCTGCTGATCCTCGCTCTCGCGGGGCAGTTTCATGGCCGCGGCGTACTTGGCGTACGCCGCGGCATCCTGGTCTGCCAGCGCGAGGAACCGATCCATCAGGACCGTGCCCGACTTGCTCGCCCAGGCGTGCAGGTCCGCGTGTTCGGCGTACTTGGGTCGACCCATCGACAGTGCCGCGACCATCGCGACCAGGGCGGCTCCCAGGCTGGCCGCCACCGCTGAGGCGCTGCCACCGCCCGGGACCGGCGCGGACGAGGCGAGCTCGGTGACGAACGCATCGAGCGTCAGATCGCGGAAACGGATGGCCGCGGTTGGTTCCACCATCCGATTGTACGGTCGCGGCTGGGGTCTGGTGGCCTTCGCCGCATCGGGCCGACCCAGGGCCGCCGATCGGTCGGGGCGGGCGCGGTACCGGCGCGCCCGCCCCAGGGACCGATAAGGAGGGCGGCAAGGGGAGGGCCTGCCGCCGCGGGCCGGCGATCCAGGGCCCCCAGGCCCCGGTCGCCGATTCTCAGTTCGAGGTCACGCGGCCCTTCGGCGCTCCTCGTCGAGGCCTGTCACCGTCCACCGGCGGGACCGGTGCTGGAACGTCAGTGAGAGCCGAGCCCGTGGCGTCTCCACCTCGAAGAGGGTCCGCGGCCCGCTGATCACGGGATAGGCGGCGGCTTCCTCACGAACGACGGCCAGGCGGGTGATGGGGAGGCGTTCGTCACCCCACGTGATCTCACGTGGGACGCCGCTGAACCAGTCGGTCCGGACCTGGACCTGGACCGGCTCGACTCGGATGAATGCCATCAGGAATGGCTCCTTTCCGGGGGCTGGGTCGCTGGGTCATGTCGTCCGGGGCACTCGTGCGACAGAACGTCTGTTCGGTTGTGATGGGACTCTAGACCGAACAGGCGTTCGATGTCAAGCGTCGTCAGGCGGAATATCGTCGACGTCCGTGCCACCTAGCGTGTCACGCCCGATGCCCGGATCAACGTCCACGGGATCGGCGTCGAGCGGCACACCCCGGGCGCGTCGGTCGAGCGGGTTCCGCGGGTCTCGCTCGAACGGCGCCGGAAGCCCGGCGCCCAGCAGCCGAGCCCGCGTCACGGCCCGCTCGCCATAGCGTCGGCGCAGCGCATCGGCCGCCTCGACCGCTCGTCGGTGCCGCAGTTCGCCCATCTCGAACAGGGCGAGCTGTTCCCGCTCGCCCAGGTTCGATGCGGTCACCCCGAGCAGTCTGACGCGCATGCCGCGGATCTCGGGCCGGGCCAACTCGAGCGCGGTCGTATAGATCGGGTCGGTCATGTCGGTCGGCTCGGGCAGCGTCCGCTGACGCGTGATCGTCCGGAATCCGCTGTCACGGATCTTGACCGCGACCGTCCCGGCCCGCACGCCGGCCGATCGCAGTCGGCCTGCCACACCCTCGGCCATCGCGAGCAGCGTCCGCTCGATCACCTCGGGGTCGCTGGTGTCCACCTCGAACGTGTGCTCGTGCCCGACGGACTTTGCCGGATCGCCGTCGTGGACCGGGTCCGGATCGATCCCTCGCGCTCGATCCACCAGGGACGCCCCATGCTTCCCGAACCGCCGCACGAGCAGGTCCGGCGGGAGCGCCGCGAGGTCGCCGATCGTCCGCACGGAATACTCCCTGAGCGCCGCAGCCGTCTTCTCCCCGACACCCCACAGCCGCCCGATCTGGAGCGGGGCGAGAAACGCCGACTCCTCGCCGACAGGCACGACGACGAGGCCATCGGGCTTGCGCAGGTCCGAGGCGATCTTGGCGACGAGCTTCGTGCTCGCGACCCCGACCGACGCCGTAAGCCCGACCTCCGCCCTGGTCTCGTCCTTGATCCGACCGGCGATCGTCGGCCCGTCACCGAAGAGCGCCGCCGAGCCGGTCACGTCGAGGAACGCCTCGTCGATCGAGATCGGCTCGACGAGCGGGGTGTAGCGCCGGAGGATCGACATGACATCGCGGCTCGCGGCCTGGTAGCGACGGCCATCGACCGGGAGGAAGACCGCGTCCGGGCAGCGCCGGTACGCCTCCCGCAAGGACATGGCCGAATGGATCCCGAAGACCCGGGCCTCGTAGCTCGCGGCCGAGACGACGCCTCGCGCATCCTCGCCGCCACCCCCGCCGACGACGACGGGCCGGCCCCGGAGCTCGGGTCGGTCCCGCTGCTCGACCGCGGCGAAGAAGGCATCGAGGTCGACGTGCAGGATCGTTCGCGCGGTCATGCTCGCTATCATCGTCCCGCTGTGGAACCCCCTGCCGCCGACGCACGGACCGGCATCGACTGGCCGTCGCCCGTGACGATGGTGGGTGTCGTCATCGCCATCGCGGTCGCGGCGGTCCTGGCCTGGGCGGTGCCACTGACGGCGATCGTCATCGTCTGGCCGATCCTCTTCTTCGTCCCGGGCTGGGTCGTGATCCGGCGCGTCGTGCCCGACCTTCCTGCGCCGGGAGCGGTCGGTGCCGCGATCGTGACGAGCGTCTACGTCTCGGCTCACCTCGTGAACGTCGTCGCGCGGGTCGGCGGTTTCGGACGTGGCTCGATCATCGTCAGCGCCGTCCTCCTCGTGCTCGCGACGCTGGCTTTGACGCGGATCCGGCATCGCTGGCTGGCGCCGCTCAGGCGCCCGACTCGCGACGAGATCGTGATCGCGCTGTGGGACGACGGGCCGGCCTGGTTCCTGGCGGTCGCGACAGGCCTGGTCGTCTTCACCATCCTGATGAGCAACGGCTGGTCGATGACGCCGAACGGCTGGGTCAGTGGCGGCTGGAACTGGAGCGATCTCCTGGTCCATGTCGCGATCGGCTCGAGCATCGCCGCTGGCAACTTCCCGCCCGAGGTCCCCTACTTCGCGGGCGTGCCGTTGACCTACCACTGGTTCGCCGATTTCCAAGGCGCGATCACCTCGACGGTCGCCGATGTCGACCTGATCCCCGTCTACTTCCTGACGAGCGCCCTGTTCGCGGCCGTCCTGGCGCTGGTGGTCTGGGGACTCGCGGTGCGCTTGACCGCCAGCCGGCGGGTCGCGGCGATCGCGACATTCCTCGTCTGCTTCGGTGGGGGGATGGGCTGGATCCGGCTGGTCGGCGACCTCATCGCGGGCGGCGGGAACGTCGTCGACCTCGTCAGCCGGACCTCGTACGACAACACCTGGATCGACGGCTGGCCGTGGTTCAAGATCGCGTCGATCTTCGGGACCGGCTTCCTGCCGCATCGAGCGACGACGCTGGGTCTGCCCGGGCTGGTGACCGTCGTCCTGCTCGTCGTCGCCTGCCTGGGTCGGCGGCCGCTGGGGGTCCTTCTGGCGGGCATCCTCGCCGCCCTGCTGGCGCCGTTCCAGTTCTTCGCCTTCCCGGC
>DAIOXD010000125.1:0-5946 GCA_036758145.1 Candidatus Limnocylindrales bacterium | reverse complement strand
ACCCCGGGTTCAGCCGAGGTCGCCGATCCCACGGCTCCCAAGTACCTCCTCCGGGATGCGACGGCTCCCGCGGTCCTGGCCGGGACCGTCCACGACGTCGACTTCCCGATCATCGACAAGGACATCACCGTGGCGGACGGCTTCGTCGTCCACGCCTGGACCTTCGGCGACACCGTCCCGGGACCGACCCTCCGGGTCCACCTTGGCGACACCGTGCGGGTCCACCTGACCAACACCACCGCGATGAGCCACTCCATCGACTTCCACGCCAGCCAGACAGCGATGAACGACCAGATGGTCGAGATCAAACCGGGCGCGACGTTCACCTACACCTTCACGGCCGACTACGCCGGGGTTTGGATGTATCACTGCGGCACCGCGCCGGCCCTCGAGCACATCGCCAACGGGATGTTCGGGATGGTCATCGTCGAGCCCAAGGGTGGGCTGCCCAAGGTCGACCAGGAGGTTGCCATCGTCCAGAGCGAGTGGTACCTCGGGGGCCAGAACCAGCCGGCGGACTATGCGAAGGCGAATGCCGCGGCACCGGCCCCGGACTTCGTCGTCTTCAACGGCGTGGCGAACCAGTACAAGGACAACCCGATCAAGGTCACGACCAAGGGCCGAGTCCGGGTCTTCGTCCTCGACGTCGGGCCGAACATCGACAGTTCGTTCCACGTCGTCGGGACGATCTTCGACACGGTGACCAAGGAGGGCATCCACCTCGTGAAGGGCAACGCTGGTGGCTGGGGCAGCCAGGCCGTCGACCTCTCCCCGGCCCAGGGCGCGATCATCGAGTTCAGTCCACGGGAGGATGGGATGTACCCCATGGTGACGCACGCCTTCAACTTCGTCGGCCGTGGCGCCATCGGCATCTTCATGGCCGGCGACGGCGACCCGAAGAACTGACGTGACGACCGGGCAAGACGTGCTGGTCGAGCAGGCCGGAAAGGCGGCCTGCTGCGACACATGCGCGACCGTTTCGGTCGCGGCCAAGAACCCGATCGAGTCCGCGCCGGCCGCGACCCGGTCCCAGCCGCCGGTGACCGCGACGACCCGGCCCGACCTGGTCGTGCTCGAGCCGGGTCGGCGAGCGTCGATCTCACGCGCCGCGGATCGCCGGATCACCGTCATCGGCCTCGCCATCGCCTCAGGCTTCCTCGCCGCAGCCGTGGCGGCGATGGCATTGCCGGCGCCACTCCGACACGGCCTATGGCTGCCGGTCCACCTTGGTCTTGCCGGGGCGGCCGGAACGGCCATCGCGAGCGTCCTGCCATTCTTCGTGGCCGCCTTGTCGGTCGTCCGGCCGATCGGACCGTTGGTTCGCGGTGGGGCCATCGCGCTGATCGCCGTTGGAGCACTGATGGCCAGCCTTGGCATCGTCGGCGGCGTGCAGTCGCTTGCTCTGGCAGGTGCGCTCAGTTATCTGGTCGGCCTCGGGGCGGTGTCCATTGCAGCGTTCTGGCCCCTGCGCGGTGCACGCGGATCTCGCCGCCCGCTGGTTCTGGCGGCGTACGGCGCCGCGATCGCGATGGTCGCGGTAGGGGTCGGGATCGTCGGCACGATGCTCGCGGGCTATCCACCGTTCGTCGAACGATGGGGTCTCCTGAAGCCGGCCCACGCGTGGCTCAACGTCTTCGGCTTCCTTTCAGTGATCGTCGCGGCCACCCTCGTCCATCTCGCGCCGACGGTCGCGGGGGCCCGGATCGTGTCGCGGCGGAGTGCCGTGGTGGCGCTGGCGGGCCTGGTTACTGGGGCACCATTGGTTGCGCTTGGGTTCGCGCTCGGTGACGACCGCGTGGCTCGGATCGGCGCTTCAGTGGAATTGTTCGGCGCGGTCGCGCTGGTGGTACATGGGGCTGCCGTCCGCCGCGATCGTGGGCGTTGGACGACCGATCGAGCGTGGCACCGCCTTACCGCCTCGAGTCTCCTGGCCGCGCCGGGCTGGTTCCTCGTGGCGGTGCTGCTCGCCGCCGCTCGCATTCTATGGCTGGGGGCCGTTCCGGCTGCCTGGTCGCTGGATAGCATCGCCGCACCGCTGGCGGTCGGCTGGGTCGTCCAGGCGCTGATCGGCGCGTGGAGCCAGTTGCTCCCGGCCATCGGACCGGGCGACTTCGCCGCACACGCCCGTCAACGCACGGGCCTGGGACGAGCCGCGACCGGACGGCTCGTCGCGCTCAACATCGGGGTGGCGTTGGTCCTCTTCGGTGGCCTGATCAACTGGGTCTGGTTGGCGGAGATCGGTGTGGTCCTCGGGGGCGTCGCGGTTGCGGCGGCGCTGGCGATCCTGGTCGACGCGCTGCGAACCGGCGAGACCGGAGTCGTCTCGGGTTCGATCCGGGCAAGCAGAGACGGCTGACCGATGCGACTGGAGCTGACCAAACGCGCCGACTACGCGATCCGCGCCGTCCTGGCCCTGGCGCGGACGCCGGCCGATGAACGCCGGAGCGTGCGCCAAGTGGCTGCCGATCAGGGGATCCCGCCCCGCTTTCTGACCCAGGTCATGGGTGACCTCAGTCGTGCCGGTTTGGTCGACGCGACCGTCGGCCGAAATGGTGGATATCGCCTGGCGAAGCCCTCGACGGCGATCTCGCTGCTCGAGGTGGTCGAGGCCGTGGAGGGTGACAGCCGCCGCCGAGTCTGCATCTTGCGAGGCGGTCCGTGTGCCCGGATCGGCGTTTGCGACGTGCATAAGGTCTTTGCCGCGGCCCAGGACGATGTGCTTCGCCGACTTGGTACAACGACCGTTGCGGAGTCGATCGCACCGACGGGTTCTTGAGCCCGTCCGACGAAATCGGCCGCTCCGGGCCGCTGGCGCATCGTGGCCGACGTCAAGTTCGCCACCGGCGGCTAGGCCGACTGGTGGAATGAACGCCGGTCCCACAGCGCCTGCGGTGACGTCCCGCCGGCCGAGTTCGGAGGCAGCCGATGCTCGCCTACCGGAGGCGACGAGCGCCGTTTGATTCCAAGGTCTTCAGTCTCTCCCTGATCCCATGGCGGTTCATCTCGTCCTGTTCGCTTCGAACCGCCCGAGGCAAATCGGGCGAGACCGGGATGCTCAGGTCTGGGCCTGTCGCCGAGTCAAGCCGTCGCTCTGGATCCTTCCGTCACCTCTGCTTTGTGCGCGGCGAACGCAGCCAGGACCTCGTCCTTTTCCACCGCTGGCACCCTAAAGAAATCGAGGCTCCGGCTAAGTTCGGCGGCGACCTCGTCAAATTCGTCCGGGGCGATGTGAAGCTCCCGATGGGCCTCCTCCAACCCCAAATGGGTGAGCCCAGGCTTCGTGGCGGCGAACGTGAACGGGCCACCGGCTGCGTCACAGAGCCAAAGCGTTCGCATGAACTTCAGCCCTGGCAGCCGGTCAAGTTCCTTGGTGCTCCACTCGTCGAGCGCGCCGTTCCGCGAATGTTGGCCGACGATCGGATTCCTGACCACTGCATCACTGAAGTGGTTAACGACCGCCGCGATGGCGAAAACGCCACCCAATCGCTCGTACAGACTCTTGTCAGTCATCGATGCCGACGCCTCCGCCTCGAGATTGGTCGTTCGCGCGCAAGTCGCGCCCCGCCCCCTTGCGGATTGATACGCTTGGGTCGTAACTCCGGTTTCTCGTGCGGTAAGGAAGGGCGGGTGGCCGATCCATAGGCCCCGCGGATGCCGCGCCCACGGGGCCTGCCTCGGTGAGGAGCGCCGCCGGAACGATTTCGGCGGACCTTCGGGGGCCAGGGATGGACTTGTCGTGGTCCCTGCTGACCCGTCCACCGATGATGATCGTGTCCGTCGAGCCGAGCTGCTCGAGGCGGGCTAGGTAGGCGTTGAGCCGCCTCGACCACCTTTTCGAGGTCAGCATCCGGCGGGTCTTGCCGTGGCCGGGCCAGCCCTAGCCATCGTGTCGCGCGACGATGGCGTGGCCCGGTTCGGTATTTCGGGCGAGCTTGCGATCCAGAAACAGAGCGTTTCCGATGCCTCCGTCCCGAAGACGACCATCTTCATCGTCCTCACCGCTGGCGTCATCGCGCTGTTCGTAGTGATCGGTCTGGCGTCAGAAGACCGTCGTCGACCGGCTTTCGGGCTTGGCACCGCGACGCGCCCCTGAGAGGTGGTCAGGACGCTGTCCGCAGGCGCGATTCCTGTTCGGATTCGGGGTCGTGCACCTGACCGGAAATCAGGCGCTCAGAGCGGCGAGATGGGCCGATGGGGGAGGGGCTTCGCCTGATCCACGCAGGTGGCGGACAACTCATTGTGGACCTGGCGCAAACGCCCGCGAGCCGAAGGCACGGCTTCGGCGCGTCTTCGCTCAGCGGGCCACGACGACCGTTGCTGATGCGTGCGTCGCGACGTGTCCCGAGACGCTGCCCTGGAATATCCGACCAAGCCATCCGAGACCACGCGAGCCGACCACGATCACGTCGTACTCGCCCGTCTCGGCGATCTGCTCGATTGTTCCGGCGGGGTCCCCGATCGGCTCGTAGAGCTGGGCCTCAAGACCGTGCTCCGCCAGGAGCCTGCGGGCTTCGATCAATTCGGCGGTCTGGATGGGCCCCTCATCCCAGGGATCGACCGTCTCCGCGAAGGAGCGGAATGGAATGACGCTTACAACACCGATCTTCGCCTGGAACAGCTGGGCGAGCTCCGCCGCGACATCGAGTGCTCGTTGCGCCGGGCGGCTGCCGTCGTAGGCGACCAGAATCTTCTTCATTTTCGTGCCCCTTTCTCGAGGCGATGCGAACGCCGGGGATCGGCCGCAGGATTGACGATACGTCCCGGCGGGTTCCGCGACGATGGCCAACGGTCACGTGCGAGCGGGACAAATGGCCCTCCCGGGCAACGGGGCTGAACGCGAGGGTCGCTGGATGCCCGAGCCTACGATTTGGCGGGGGTCGCGGCCGGGTTGACTAATCGCATCAGCGGGGCCGTGGTGTCCTCCCGATTCGTGCCCACGCTGCGACTCGACGCGACTCACCCAATACGCAGCCCTTGAACCCGTCCGGCACGAGGTCTAGCCGAGAACGACTCGGACACGGTGGGTAGCGTCGTCGTCAACGAGCGGGATCGCGGCGCTACGGCCCGGTAGTGCCACTCCGTCGAGCTCCGACGATGCCACCCCGCGACTGACCCCCTGCGGGTTCTCCACGACGATCTCGTATCTGGCGGAGTGATAGCGGAAGTCGATCTCGTAGCCGGGCCAGGCGCGGGGAATGCAGGGATCGATCAGGAGCGTCGTCCCGCGCAGACGGAACCCAAGGATCCATTCGACGCCGGCCTGATACATCCAGCCCGCCGACCCCGTGTACCAGGTCCAACCGCCTCGGCCGACGTGCGGCGGTTCGGCGTACACGTCGGCCGCCATGACGTACGGCTCCACCTTGTAGCGCTGGACCCCGGCCCGAGAGCTGGCATGGTTGATGGGATTCAGGATGGAAAATAGCTCGCCCGCCCTGTCGCCATCGCCCAGTGCGGCGAAGGCGAGAATCGACCAGATGGCGCCGTGGGTGTACTGGCCGCCGTTCTCCCGGACCCCGGGCAAATACCCCTTGACGTAGCCCGGATCGACGTCGGAATGGTCGAACGGCGGGGTGAACAGCAGGACGAGACCGTCACCGCGCCGGACGAGGTATTCCTCCACCGCGGCCATCGCCCGCTCCGCGTGGGGCGGATTGGCGGCTCCCGACAGGACGCTCCATGATTGGGCGATCGAGTCGATCCGGCACTCGGCGTTCATGGCCGAGCCGAGCGGGGTGCCATCGTCGAAGAAGGCTCTGCGGTACCAGTCGCCGTCCCAGCCGTGGCGCTCGAGCGCCCGACGGAGCGCCTTCATGTGGGCTCGCCAGCGCTCTGCGCGAGGACGCTCACCGCGAGCCTCCGCGATCGGCGCGAAGGCGGCCAGGACGGTATGCAGGAACCAGCCCAGCCAGACGCTCTCGCCCCGGCCCTCATGACCGACCCGGT
>DAIOXD010000124.1:0-5948 GCA_036758145.1 Candidatus Limnocylindrales bacterium | reverse complement strand
CGCGCCGAGGCAGCCATCTCGGTCGCCTGCGACCCGATGTACGCCCGGGCGCTTCGCGCCCTGCTGCGCGACACGGTCAGCCCCGACGTGGTCCACGCAGGGATCAAGTACAACGTCATCCCCGGCGACGCGGTCGTCGAGGTGGACTGCCGGATCCTGCCCGGGACGACCGAGCCGGCGATGCGCGCCGAGCTCGTGGCGCGGCTCGGTCCGGAGCTCGCCGCCGCCTGCGAGATCGAGCTGATCATCTTCGGTGCCCCCGTCGACGCCCCGGCCGAAGGCACGCTCTACGACCTCCTGGTCGGGACGATCCGCGACCATGACGCGGACGGGATCCCGCTCCCGGTCATGGCCCCCTTCGCGACCGACGCCAAGCACACCGCCACGGTCGGCACGCCGACCTACGGCTTCTCACCCCTCCGGCTCGAGCCGGACGAGCGCTTCCTCGAGCGCTTCCACGGGGTCGACGAGCGGGTCGCGGTCGACGCGCTTCGGTGGGGCCTGCCCGTCCTCTACGACGTGGTCCGCCGTTTCTGCGGCTGACGGGCCTGGGTCGTCAGCTCAGCGTGGCCCGGCGGGGTCATCGACCGTGCTGACCAGGACCTCCTCGTCGCACGTCGTGCATCGATAGAGCGTGCCTGTCCCCCAGTCGCGCTCCTGATCGTGCGCGGCGGGGTCGTGATGGCTCGGGGCGGGTTCGAAGATCCCCACCGAACCGTCGTCGTGCCGATGCTGGAGTCGAAGCGTCAGCTCCGCGATCCGCCCGAAGTCCATGACCGTTCCTCCTCTTCCCGCTCTTGCGGCATCCTACTCGTGGGGCGTCCGTATGAGTCTGCCGCGCCGGCTGATGGCGTGCGTGGCCAGTGCCGCGACACCCATCGCGACGATCGCCCGCTCGGCGCTCGGCAGGGGACGAACGGCCGACAGGAACTGATCGGCCCGGCCGCGGTCGACCACGCGCAGGATGGCGTGACCGCGCTGGGTCAGCCGCAGGGTGCGCTGGCGGCGATCCTCGGGTTCCTCGTGCCGCTCGACCAGCCGGCGGCGGACCAGACCGTCGACGAGGCGGCTGGTCGCCGAGGGCGAGCGGCCGATCGATTCGGCGAGCTCGCCGACCGTCAGGGTACTGCCGTCGGCCAGGACGTACAGGGCGGCCAGCTGGGTGAAGCCAAGACGAAGCTCCCCAAGCTGGCTGGCGAACCCGATGACCAGCTCGCGCCAGAGCGCGCGACCCATCGCCACGCGCTCGCTGATCTGCCGGACATTCGGAAGGCGATCGCCAGCGGCGAGCACCGGGGCCGACAGGTCCGCCTCGAACCGGCGCGCGATCGCCCGGGTCGGGGCTGGGCGCGTGCTCGGCCGGAGGATGTGACGGTCCTGGGACACGGCTGAGAGGGTACGGCGCGGTCGCAACGTATGCAACCCTGCATGGTAGTTGCGCTCAGGGTCGGCTCCAGCGCCTACGCTCTGCATGATGCGTCACCTCGCCTTCGTGTGTCCCGGCCAGGGTTCCCAGACCGTCGGCATGGGCCGAGCCGTCGCCGAGGATTCGCACGCCGCCGCTGCCGTCTTCACGAGGGCCGATGAGGCGCTCGGGGAGTCCATCAGCGATCTCGCCTGGAGCGGGCCGGCCGAACGGCTCGACCTGACCGAGAACGCCCAGCCCGCGATCCTCGCCACCTCGATCGCGATCCTCGCGGCGCTCCGCGAGCGTTGGGCGGCCGAGGGGCTCGCCGAACCGATCCCGGCCTTCTTCGCCGGGCATTCGATGGGGCAGTACACCGCGCTCGTCGCGGCCGGGGCCCTGTCGCTCGACGATGGCGTCCGTCTCGTGCGCGAGCGGGGACGACTCATGCAGGCTTCCGGCCAGGGCCGCGACGGGGCGATGGCCGCGCTGATCGGCCTCGACGACGCGAGGCTCCCGGAACTCGTGGAGGGCGCCCCCGCGCATGGGGTCTTCGTCGTGGCCAACCGCAACGCCCCGGGCCAGGTCGTCGTGTCGGGTGAGCGCGCGGCCATCGAAGCCGGCGCGGAGCTCGCCAAGACACTGGGCGCCAAGCGCGCCATCGTCCTGCCGGTCTCGGTCGCCGCCCACTCCCCGCTCATGGCCGAGGCGGCCGAGGGGATGCGTGCCGCCCTCGCCGGGATCGCCTTCTCCGACCCATCAGCGCCGCTGCTCGCGAACAGGGACGCTCGACCGATCGAGACGGCCGAGGACTGCCGGCACGAGCTCGTCGAACATCTCACCGCCGGCGTCGACTGGATCCGCATCGTTGAGCGGATGGCCGGGGCCGGGGTCACCACGTTCGTGGAGATCGGACCCGGTCGAGTGCTCACCGGTCTCATCAGACGCATCGCGCCCGACGCCGAGGTCATCGCCGCGGACGATCCGGGCGCGATCGACCGCCTCCTCACCATCGCCACCGTCCCAGCCTGAACCGCATCCATCCAAGGAGAAGTCAACTTGCGCAAGCCCGACTACGATCGCCGCGTCGTCGTCACCGGTCTCGGGGTCATCAGCTCGATCGGTAACGACGCCGCCACTGCTTGGGCGAACCTCGTCAACGGGGTCTCCGGCCTGGGCCCGATCACCCTCTTCGACACCACGCCGTACGAAGCTAAGCTCGGCGGCGAGGTCCACGATTTCGATCCCACGGACTGGATGGATCCCAAGGCCGCCCGACGCAGCGAATCGAGCATGCATTTCGGGGTCGCCGCGGCCAAGCAGGCGCTCGCCGATTCGGGCTTCGAGCTGACCGACGAGAACCGCACGGAGGTGGGCGTCATCTTCGGGTCGGGCGCCGGTGGGCAGACGCTCATGCTCGACAACTACGCCTCGCTCAAGGAGCGCGGCCCCAGGACGGTCGCCCCGACGTTCATCGCCAACGCGCTGACCGACAGCTGCTCGGGGATGATCGCCATCGAGACGGGCGCTATCGGCCACAACATGTGCGTCGTGTCAGCCTGCGCGACCGGGACCCACAGCATCGGTGAGGCGGCCGAGGCGATCCGCCGCGGTGACTGCATCGCGGTCATCAGCGGCTCGACCGAGGCGCCCCTCCTCGAGGTCGGACACGCCGGCTTCTCGAACATGCGAGGGATGGGGATGCCGCGCCCGGGCGAGGGTCCCGAGACGGTCTCGCGCCCGTTCGACGCGACCCGTGATGGGTTCGTCCTGGGCGAGGGCGCCGGTTCGCTTTTCCTCGAGGATCTCGAGCTGGCCAAGGCGCGTGGCGCCCGGATCTATGCCGAGGTCGTGGGCTATGGCTCGGCGGCCGACGGTTGGGACATGATCCAGCCGATCGACGCGGGTGTCGGTTCGGCTCGGGCGATGAAGATGGCGCTCGAGCGCCGCGGCGTCCCCGCCGACGAGATCGATCTGGTCAACCCGCACGGGACGTCGACGCCGCTCGGCGACAAGCGTGAAGCTGAAGCCCTGTGGACGGTCTTCGGGCCGCGAGCAACCGGCTCGGCGCGATCGCTGGCGATCAGCGCGACCAAGTCGATGACCGGCCACATGATGGGCGCGGCCGGCGCGTTCGAGGGGTTCGCGACGGTCATGTCGATCGCCGAGCAGTGCGCCCCGGCGACGATCAACTACCGCGACCCGGATCCCGAATGCGACCTGTGGGTCGTCACCGAAACGCAGGCCCTGCCGATCCGCTACGCGCTGTCGAACAACATCGGGCTCGGCGGCCATAACGGTGCCGTCATCTTTGGGCGATACGACGGCGACTGACGTCGCGACCCTGGCGGCCACCGGCCTGACTACAATCAGGCGGTCCAGCCGACCATGAGGAGCCGCATTGCCGCCTGAATCGGATCCTGCTCGACGTGCCGTGGTGACCGGCCTCGGGGCGATCATGCCGATCGGCAACGACTTCCCGACCTACTGGTCCAACCTGCTCGCCGGCGTCACCGGGACGCGGACGGTGCGGAGCTTCGACGCAGCGGCGCACGAGGTGCGGATCGCCGCGGAAGTCCTCGACTTCGACCCGACGACCGTGATGGACGCCAAGATGGCCCGTCGGATGAGCCGCTTCATCCAGCTTGCGATAGGCGCCGGCGCCGAGGCGGTCCGCGACTCCGGGATCGATTTCGCTGCGATGGACCAGGACCAGCGCGACCGCGTGGGTGTGGTGGTCAACACGGGCGGGGGCGGCATCGAGCAGATCATCGACGGGACGCACGTCCACGACCAGAAGGGCCCTCGCTTCGTCAGCCCGTTCGCGGTGCCGGCGCTGTCGGGTTCGATGGCGGCCTGCATGCTCTCGATGGAGTACGGCCTGACCGGGCCGGTCATCACCCAGGTCGCCGCCTGCGCGAGCTCGGTCATCGCCTTCCAGGACGCGTTGCGGCTCATCCGCGAGGGCGAGTGCGACATCGTCCTGACCGGCGGCTCGGAGGCGCCCATCTGGCCGATGGGACTCGCCGCATTGTCGAACATGACCGCGCTCTCCAAGCGCAACGACGATCCGGCGACCGCCTCGCGACCATTCGACCGGACGCGGGACGGGTTCGTCCTCGGCGAGGGCGCCGGGGTCGTGACCGTCGAATCGCTGGCCCACGCCCTCGAGCGCGGCGCGACGCCGCTCGCCGAGATCATCGGCGGCGCGCTGACGGCTGACGCGTTCCATATCAGCGCACCGGATCCCTCGGGGCGCGGCCAGACGCGGGCGATGACGTCCGCCTTGCGCAACGCCGGGATCGCCCCCGACGAGGTGGACTACATCGTCGCCCACGGCACGGCGACGCAGCTCAACGACTCGACCGAGACGAAGGCGATCAAGGCTGCCTATGGCGATCACGCCTACAAGGTGGCGATCAGCTCACCGAAGTCGATGATCGGGCATCTGGTCGGGGCCGCCGGGATCGCGTCGGCCCTGGCCGGCATCGGGGCGATCCGCGACCAGGTCATCTCCCCGACCGCGAACCTCCACACGCCGGACCCGGAATGCGACCTCGACTACGTCCCGCTCACGGCGCGGGCGGCGAAGATCGAGACGGTCGCCGTCAACGGCTTCGGGTTCGGTGGGCAGAACGCGGTGACCATCTTCCGGGCGGTCACCTGAGGCTGCGGCCCTCGAACGCCTCGAACGCGGCGACGCGTTCCGGCGAGATCGCGACCGGCGCGCCCGATCCGTAGTCGTAGCGGACGAGGACGGATTCGCTGACCGCGACGAGGCGCGCCGCACCGCCTGGTCGGCCCGCGACCAGCCGATGCTGGAGGGTGAAGGACGACCGGCCGATCCGGGTCGCCCGGGTCTGGACCGTGACGACCTCGCCGTAGAACGCCTGGGCGCGGTAGGTGATGCGCGCCTCGGCCAGGATCAGGCTCTCGGCACCCTCGTCACCGAGCGCGAACGATTCGCCGGTCACATCGGTCCAGTAGCGGATCCGGGCGATCTCGCAGTAGGTCAGGTACTTCGCGTTGTTGACGTGACGCATCGCGTCGGTGTCGGCGAACCGGACCTCGATCTCGACCGTGTGCTTGAAGGGACCGGTCAGGTCGCGCGGGTCCTCGGACGCGACCTCAGGCTGCGGGTGCTGGTGCATCGCCCGAGTCTACGGGCCGGCGAGCGTCGAAGCCGCGCAGGCGCAGCGAGTTCAGCACGACCGACACCGAGGAGAGCGCCATGGCGCCTGCCGCGAGCGCCGGGCTGAGCGAGATGCCAAAGGCCGGGTAGAGGACGCCCATCGCGATCGGGATGAGCACGATGTTGTAGCCGAATGCCCAGACCAGGTTCTGGCGGATGACCGTCATCGTCGCGCGCGACAGCTCGATGGCCGCCGCCACGGCGCGCGGGTCGCCCCCGACGAGCGTGACGTCGGCGGCCTCGATGGCGACGTCGGCGCCGCTGTCGATGGCGATGCCGAGATCCGCTCGAGCGATGGCGGGCGCGTCGTTGATGCCGTCGCCGACCATCGCCACCACGAGGCCCCGGGCC
>DAIOXD010000123.1:0-5957 GCA_036758145.1 Candidatus Limnocylindrales bacterium | reverse complement strand
TGCGGTCGCTGATGCCCATGACCAGGCGCATGTCGTGCTCGATGAGCAGGATCGACAGTCCGAGCTCGGACCGTAGCTTCCTGATGAGCGCCATCATGGCGACGGTCTCGTTCGGGTTCATGCCGGCCGTCGGCTCGTCGAGCAACAGGAGCGTCGGATCGCCACCGAGGGCGCGGGCGATCTCCAGGCGGCGCTGGTCGCCGTAGGGCAGGTTGCGGGCCACGACCTCGCCGCGTCCGGCGAGGCCCACCAGCGCCAGCAGCTCGGCCGCGCGTACCCGCGCCCAATCCTCTTCCTTGCGGGCCTTGCCGGTGCTCAGGAGCGCATCGACGGCATTCGAGCGGAGCTTGAGGTGCATCCCGACCATGACGTTTTCGAGCGCGGTCATGTTGGCGAAGAGGCGGACGTTCTGGAACGTCCGGCCGATCCCGGTATTGGCCATCTCGTTGGGCTTGGCACTGCGGAAGATCCCGACCCGATGGAGCAGAGCGACGTAGGACGCTGGACGGATGATCGCCGACAGGAACATCCCGGCGAGCACGAAGAGCGCGATCGTGGCACCCAGGGCGGCGACCGCCGTCGAGCTCGTGGCGACGAACAGGAGGCCGGTCAGGAGGGCGATCACGACCGATGGCGCCACCCAGAGCACCGGCTCCAGCCAGGCCCGGACCGGCCGGCCGATCATCCGGCGGCCAGAGATGCGGACGTCGCCGGCGGTCGGGTCGAGGATACCGACGATGACGTTGAAGAAGGTCGTCTTGCCGGCCCCATTCGGCCCGATCAGGCTGATGATCGCCCCGCGCGGGATCTCGAGATCGACCTCCTTGACCGCGACGAGGCCGCCGAACGCCTTCGTCACCTTTCGGGCGTGGAGGATCAGATCCGGCGCTTGCGCTGCCGGCGCCGATGCGGCCATCAGTCGCCCAACGCAGCGGTCGGCGGCGGGATGTCGGCGACATCGTCGGTCGCCCCATGTAACTCGAGCTGTCGTCGGCGATTCGGGAAGAGCCCCTCGGGCCGCAGCAGCATCATCCCGACCAGGGCCAGGCCGTAGAGCAGGAACTGGTACTGGACGAAGTCGATGTTCTGGAGGACCGGGACATGCAGGCCCTGGAAGAACTGGTTGAGCTGCTTGAGCAGGACACTCTGGATCTCGTACAGGATGAAGGCGCCGGCGGCGACGCCCCAGGTATTGCCCATCCCGCCGAGGACGACCATGGCGAGGACGGTGAATGACACGTCAAACCCGAACTGGGTGGGGCTCACGAGGCCAAGCTTCGAGGTGACGAAGACGCCGGCGAACCCTGCGGTCGAGGCACCGAGCGCAAAGGCCAGGAGCTTCGTCGTCACGGTGTTCACGCCGGCGCTGGCTGCGGCCAACTCGTCCTCGCGGATCGCCATCCAGGCCCGACCGAGTCTGGAGCCCTGGAGTCGATAGATCGCGAGCATCACGAACGCGAGGATCACGATCATCGTGACGTAGAACGGCACCGGGTTGCTGAAGTCGAACTTCAGGCCCAGGAGCTCCGGCTGGGCGACGCCGCCGATCCCGTTGGTGCCCCGCGTATAGGTGTCGGCGTTGAGGAAGACGGCCGGCACGATCTCACCGAAGCCGAGGGTGACGATCGCGAGGTAGTCGCCGCGAAGTCGCAGGGTCGGGGCTCCCAGGAGGATCCCGAAGCTGGCGGCCACAAGGGCGCCGACGAACAGCATCGGCCAGAACGGGACGTGGATGCCGGTGAACGACGAGGCGCCGAAGGCATAGACATACGAGCCGATCGCGAAGAACGCCACATAGCCGAGGTCGAGCAGGCCGGCCAGGCCGACGACGATGTTGAGGCCCATCGCCAGCAGGATGAATCCGCCCGCATTCGCGAATCCGTCAACCCAACTGCTCGACGTCTGGAACGTGCTGAATGGCGGGAGCTGGATGACGACCGGCAGGAGCGCCCCGATCAGCGCCCAGCCGATCAGGATGGTGAGCGACTGGTGGTTGCCGGCTCTCTCGGCGAGCCGCTGGCGTGCGCTGCTCATGCCCGCTCGCCCAGGGCTTGACCGAGGAGCCCGCTGGGGCGGAAGACGAGGACGAGGACGAGGACCGTGAAGACCGCGACCTCGGACCAGCGCGAATAGCCCAGCTGGGCGGCGCCCACCTCGATGTAGGCGATGGCGAACCCGCCGACCGCGGCTCCCGTCGTGTTGCCGATCCCGCCCAGGACCGCCGCGGTGAACGCGAACAATCCCGCGTTGAAGCCGAGGTTGTACTGGATGCTGCCGAAGTAGAGGCCCTGGATGACGCCGGCGGCCCCGGCCAGTGCCGCCGCGATGAAGAAGGTGATCGCGATCGTCTGGTTGATGTCGACGCCCATCAGCTCCGCGGCTTCACGGTCCATCGCCGTCGAGCGCATCGCGCGACCGAGCCGAGTCCGGCCGACGAAGAGCGCGAGCGCGAGCATCAGCCCGACCGCGATGAGGACCATGAAGATATTCAGCGCGCCGATGCTGCCGCCGAGAAGCTCGAGCTTGAACTTCGGGAAGATCTGGGGCGTGGCATACGGCGACGACGAGAAGAGCGCCTGGATGACATTCTGGAGGATGAACGAGACGCCGATCGCCGTGATGAGCGGAGCCAGGCGCGGGGCGTGGCGCAAGGGCCGATAGGCGAAGCGCTCGATGATCACGCCGACCGTCCCCATGAACACCATCGTGACGAGCATGACGACGACGAGGACGCCGGTCAGCCGGATCGGATCGTCGATCGGCTGGTCCGGGAGGCCGAGCGGGCCGGTCAGGAGCCACATCGACGCGAACGCCCCGACCATGAACACGTCGCCGTGGGCGAAGTTGATGAGCTCGATGATCCCGTAGACCATCGTGTAGCCAAGGGCGATGAGCGCGAAGACGGCGCCCAGCGTCAGGAAGTTCTGGAACTGCTGGACACCGAGGGAAACGAACGAGAAGATCAGCGCGACCACGACGATCACCGCAAAGCGCGGGACGTGCATCCGTCGACTCTTCATGGCCTCCGCACCGTTGACCGAACGCGCGAGGGTGTCGCGAGGGTGGAAAGAGAGGCCGGGGAGTTCGTTGGCTCCCCGGCCCCCGCTACGCGAGACCTACTTGTTGGGGTCCGGGAAGGCCTGCTGCTTCACATAGACCCAGTCGCCCTTGCCGCCGGCGGCGGTCAGGTCGGTCTTGTAGAAGGACATGTACGGCGTCGTGATGTCGCCGTTCTTGTCGAAGCTGACCGGGCCGACGACGGTGTCGAAGGAATTCCCGGCGGCGACCGCGTTGGCGCGGACCGCCTCACGGATGGCCGCGAGGTCCGAGGTGCCTGCGGCGACAGCCTTCGCGATGCCGGCGATGATCACCTGGGCGCAGGCATAGCTCGCGGCGCTGTAGGCGCCCGGGGCCTTGCCGTACTCGGCGGTGTAGTCGGCGACGAAGGTGGAACCGCTCGGCAGGTCGTGGATGCCGGCGACGGTGCCGGAGACGTCATGGGCGGCCGAGCCGGCGACCGTGATGGTCGCGCCGGTGGTGCCACCCGGGCCGAGGTCGGCGACGCCGTCCGGACCCATGAACGGGATGGTCTCGAAGCCGGGGACCCCGCGTCCCTGCTTGAGCGCGAGGCCCATGCCGCTCGGCGTGGTGCCGGCGAGGTAGACGGCGGCCGGCTTGGCGGCAGCCGCGGCGGTGAACAGCGGGGTGTAGTCCGTCGTGGTCTTCGGCGCGCTGTCGCGCTTGGTGACCGTCCCGCCGTCCTTCGTGAACTGCGCGGAGAACGAGTCGCCGACGCCGACGCCGAAGGTCTCGGTGTCGTCGAGGATGTAGACCGAGGTCGCCTTCAGGTCGTTGTAGACGTAGTCGGCGCCGGCCGGGCCCTGGATGCTGTCCGGGGCGGCGAGCCGGATGTAGCTGATCTTGTCCGGGTTGGTCGGCCGGTACTGGGCCGAGTCCGGCGGGTAGGTCAGGCCGGTGTTCGTGTTGGCCGGGCTGCACTGGAGCAGGCCAGCCGCATTGCCGATCGGGATCTCGGCCTGCGCCACGTTCGAGTTGTACGGCCCGACGACGCCGGCGACCGTCGTGTCGGCGACCAGCGTGTGCAGGTTCGTCGCGCCCTGCTGCGGGTTGTGGGCGCCGTTGACGGCGTCGTCCAGGACGTTGATGTCGATGGTATAGCCGGGGACCGCGCTCTTGGCGTTGGCCTGCTTGATGGCCAGCTTGACGCCGTTCGCGGCGGGCTCACCGTTGGCGGTCTCGGCGCCGCTCATCGGGAATTCGGTCCCGATCTTGATGGACTTGCCACCAGTGGCACCGCCGGATGCGCCGGCGGATCCCCCAGGGGTGTTCGAGCAACCGGCGATCACAAGGACCGCTGTCGCTGCGAGCGCGCCGATCTTGGCGAGCTTCATGTATGACTCCTCCTCATCTCGCGCCCGCCTGGTGGCGGACGATCCCGGTCGGACGACCCGTCCCCACCCGGTTGCGTCTCTCTCGCGTCAGCGGCGCCCCGACGGCCGATCCTGCCCTGTCGCCATCCCTCGAGGGACGGCGATCGGGAGGTGGGCTACAGGTGCGGTGCGATGACGCTTCGGGACCCGCATCCGGGCGGCGCGCAGGTGGCCGCCGAAGCGATGCCGTATATTACCCGTCGGCGACCTGAATGCAACACCGGTCGGCCGCATCCCTGGCAGCGTGCCGCGAGCGACGAAAGACGCTTCGCAGCCGCCGAGCGGATCGCGGGCCCCGAATGTTCAGCCTCGGTCGAACCCGATCGCGGGCCTAGGTCGCCGAACCCTGCGAGGTTGGACCCGTCAGCGTGGAATACCTGGTCCGAGCGGCGCGTGTCACGGACATCGATCGAGTGGTCGCCTTGAGCGACGACGAGGTGCGGATGGGTCGTGGCGAGAGCCCGCTCGGGGCCGCCGATCTCATGCGCCAACTCGTCTATCTTCCACAGGCCAGCATCGTCGTCGCGGAAGCACGGCGCGTCGTGGTCGGAGGCGCGATCCTCGCGCTTCGGCCCTCCGTTCGAGCCGGCGGTTACGTCGGCACGATCGACCTTCTGGTCGTCGACCCTGAGTACGACCTCGACCGCATCACCGAAGCGCTCCTGGAGGAACTCGTCAGATCGGCCAGCAACAAGGGCTGCTCCGTCGTCGAAGCCGAGCGGCCCGACGACGAGGCGACCCTGGCGCGCTGGCAACGGCTGGGCTTCAGCGAAGCCGGTCCGCGCATCTCTCGAACCGTGGCCGCAGCGGGATCCGCCGCGCGCCGCACGACATGAATATCCCCGCCGCGCAGCGAGATCGCGCCGGCGGGACGAATCCGTAGACCCAAGGAGTCATCGTGAGCAAGAACGTCGCCGTCTTCGTGGACGTGGCGAACATCTTTTATGCGGCCAAGGCCGCGGGCGTCGACATCGATTACGTCACGCTCCTCAAGGCGGCCTCGGCGGGCCGCGATCTCGTGCGCGCGTATGCGTACACGGGCCTCGACCCGGACAACGAGAACCAGCGCAATTTCCATGAGTTCCTGCGCCGGAGCAACTACAAGGTCGTCAGCAAGGACATCCGCAAGTACGGCGACGGCAAGGTCAAGGCGAACCTCGACATCGAGCTCGTGGTCGACATGATGAAGACCGCGCGGAACCTCGATATCGCGATCGTCGTGTCGGGCGACGGCGACTTCGCGCCGGCGATCCGGGCCGTCCAGGAACAGGGCGTCCGCGTCGAGGTCATCAGCTTCCGTGGCAACACGAGCTCGGACCTCATCGAGGTCGCCGACCAGTTCACCGACATCGTCCAGCTGGCGCGCGTCGAGAAGGGGACCCGATCCGGCCGCCGCGTCGCGGACGACGATGCGGATCTGTCGATGACCGAAGTCCCCGACAAGCAGACCGAGGGGACAGGCGCCGGTCGTGGTCGTGGTCGCGGTCGCCCTCGCGGCCGCGAAGC
>DAIOXD010000122.1:0-6007 GCA_036758145.1 Candidatus Limnocylindrales bacterium | reverse complement strand
GCCCGGATCGGCGAGACCGGCGCGGATTCGATGTCGATCGTCGCCGACGCGAGCGATCAGGCGGCCGCCGAGCGGATCGCCGCCGAGACGGTCGAGCGGTTCGGACGGCTGGACATCGTCGTCAACGCGGTCGGTGGCGGAGCCGGGAAGGTCCTGTTCGCTGCCGAGGAATACCCGGTCGAGGCGTGGGACTGGATCTACGATCTGAACGTCCGGAGCACGCTCTACCCGACCCAGGCCGCGGTCAAGGCGATGATCGCGGGCGGCCGTGGGGGACGAGTCCTCAACATCTCGTCCGTCCGCAGCCTGCTCGGGATCGACGCCGGGTATTCGGCCTACGTCGCGGCGAAGGGGGCGATCAGCTCGCTTACCCGGCAGTGGGCGACGGAATGGGCCAAGTACGGCATCACCGTCAACGCCATCTCACCGACCTTCGTTGACACGCCCCAGGTCGCGACGCTGCTCGGCGATCCGGTCTTCAAGGCGGGTCTCCTCAGCAGGATCCCGCTCGGCCGGGTCGGCGGGACGGACGACCTGATCGGTCCGAGCCTGCTCTTCTGTTCCGCGGCGGGCGCGTTCGTGACGGGCCAGATCCTGACGATCGATGGCGGATTGACCGCGACGCAGTGACCGGACCCGGTCGGCCTGACAGGAGGAGCGACAACCGAATGGAGCGAGTGACCCCGACGGTCTTCACCGACACGACGCTGCGGGGCTGCAACCCGAGTTTCGTGGTGACCTCCGACGGGGTCGTCGTGATCGATACGCCGCAGCTTCCGACGCGAGCCGTGGCGATGCGGGCCGAAGCCGAGTCGCACGGTCCGCTGCGCTACCTGATCAACACCGAACACCACGTCGACCACATCTTCGGGAACTACTTCTTCCAGGGGGCCTGTCCGGTCGTCGAGCACCGCGGGGTGTTCGACAACTTCATGGTCGTCACCCCCGACCTCGACCCGTACGAATACGCCAGGGAAGCGATCCCCACCGACGATCCGGACGGTGCCGAGATCTTCCCCGACCGCGAGACCTACTACGCCGACCCGAACAAGGGCTCGATCGTCTTCACCGGCGATCTGACGCTGTCGGTCGGCGACCGGACCTTCCGCATCCTGCACACCCCCGGCCACACGCCCGGCCAGGTCGCGGTCCACGTCCCGGAAGACCGTGTCGTCTTCACCGGCGATACGGTCTTCTGCGAATGCCAGACGTGGCTGATGACCTCGAACATCGACCAGTGGATCGCCGCGCTCGACCGGATCGGCTCGCTCGACGTGGACCACGTCATCCCCGGTCACGGCCCGGTCACCACGCGCGCCTATCTCGCCGTGCAGCGCTCGAACCTGCTCGACTGGAAGGCCGCCGTGGCGGCCGCGGTGGCGAAGGGCTGGTCGCGCGCAGAGACGATCGAACGCGTCAACTTCGCGGACCGCTATCCGGTCGACATCGGTCAGGGCTACATGATGGATCACATCCAGACGCTCAACGCCGGGTCGTTGTGGGACAAGTTCACCGCGACGCCGCAGGGTGGGTGAACGAGTTATGACACGGATCGCCGACGTCGGTGCGGCCGTCATCGGGACGGGCTTCATCGGCACGGTCCACGTGGAGGCGCTGCGACGGATCGGCGTGCAGGTCAGGGGCGTGCTGGGCAGCACGCCGGAACGGGGCGCCGCGCGAGCGGAGGCACTCGGCGTCGCACGCGCCTACGACTCGCTCGACGACCTCCTGTCGGATCCCGCCGTGCAGGTCGTCCACGTCACGTCGCCGAACGACCTGCACGTGAGCCAGACGGAGGCCGCGCTGGCGGCCGGCCGCCACGTCGTCTGCGAGAAGCCCTTGGCGATGGACGCGGCGGGGTCCGCGGAGCTGGTCGCGCTGGCGGCCGTGAGCGGCCTGATCAACGCGACCAACTTCAACATCCGCTACTACCCGCTCAACCAGCAGGCGCGTGAGACCGTGGCTGCCGGCGAGCTGGGCGACGTCCGCCTGGTCACCGGCCGCTATTTCCAGGACTGGCTGCTGCACGAGAGCGACTGGAACTGGCGCCTCCAGCCGGATCGTGGCGGGGCGCTGCGCGCGGTCGGCGACATCGGGTCGCACTGGCTGGACCTGATGACCTACGTCACCGGACAACGCATCGTGGAGGTCATGGCCGACCTGACGACCTTCATCCCGAGCCGACGGCAGCCGGCGGGCCCGGTGGCATCGTTCGCCACGGAACGGTCGGCCGACACGGTCGCGAGGCCGATCGCCACCGAGGACACGGCCGCGATCCTGCTCCGGTTCGAAGGCGGCGCTCGCGGTTCGGTGAGCATCTCCCAGATCAGCCCGGGTCGGAAGAATTCGCTGCAGTACGAGATCGACGGGTCCGAGGCCGCGCTCGCCTGGGACTCCGAACAACCCGACCAGGCGTGGATCGGCCATCGCGATCGTCCCAATGAGATCCTCATCCGGAACCCGGCCCTGATGGGGCCGGCCGCCCAAGCCGCGTCATCGCTGCCGGGCGGCCACGTCGAAGGCTTCTTCGACACCTTCTGCGCCCATTTCCGGGCCGTCTACGCGGATGTGGTCGCCGGGTCGCGTTCCGCAGATCCCGGCTATCCGACGTTCGCCGATGGCCACGACGAGATGCTGGTCGGGGACGCCATCGCCCACAGCGCCCATGAAGCTCGCTGGGTCCCGGTCGATCGGGGCTCCGCGGCCCCAAGGCCGGCCGTGATGGAGGTCGCGACATGAGGCTCGGCCTGCTGACCGCGCCGTTCCCCGAGACGCCCCTCGCGGACGTCGTGGACTGGACCGCCGCGAACGGCTTCGAGAGCATCGAGATCGCCTGCTGGCCGCGCTCGACCGGCCCGACCCGCCGCTATGCCGGCACGTCGCACATCGACGCGGAGAACCTGTCCGTCGGCCAGGCGAAGGACCTGCGTGCGGAGATCGAATCCAAAGGGCTCCACATCTCCGGCCTCGGCTACTACCCGAACCCGCTCCATCCGGACCCGGCGCACCGCGAGCAGGTCATCGGTCACCTGCGGCACGTCATCGTGGCCGCAGGCCGGATGGGCGTCCCGTTCGTCAACACGTTCATGGGCGGTGATGGTGCGAAGACCCAGGACGAGAACTGGGAGCGAGCGCTCGAGATCTGGCCGGACATCGTGCGTCACGCCCAGGACAACGGCGTCCGACTGACGATCGAGAACTGCCCGATGCTCTTCAGCGAGGACGAATGGCCGGCTGGCCACAACATCGCCTGGTCGCCGTATATCTGGCGCCGGATCCTGGAGCGATGGGGCGACACGATCGGCGTCAACTTCGACCCGTCGCACCTGGTCTGGTTGATGATCGACCAGGAGCGCTTCATCCGCGAGTTCGGACCGCATTTCCTGCACGTCCAGGCGAAGGACCTGATGATCGACCGGGACGGCCTGTATGAACGCGGCACGCTGTCCGCGGGGATCGGCTGGCAGGTCCCCCGGCTGCCCGGCCTCGGCGACGTCGACTGGGGCGGGCTGTTCTCGGCGCTCTATCGTGCCGGCTACGACGGCGATGTGATCATCGAACACGAGGATCGAGGTTTCGAGAAGACCGACGAACTCATCAAGCGCGGGTTCCTGCTGGCCCGCGACATCCTCCGTCCGTACTGCAAGTGACGACCATGACCCTGAGCATCGATTCCCTGACCGAGCGTGACATCGCCAAGACGATCGACCATTCGCTCCTGCGCCCCGAGCTCGACGACGCCTTCGTCGAGGACGGCTGCCGGCTGGCGGCCCGCTACGACGTCGCCTCCGTCTGCGTCCGACCGGTGGATGTCCTCCGGGCGAGGGCGATCCTCGACGGGACCGACGTTGCGGTCGGGACGACCATCGGCTTCCCGCACGGCAACCACCGGACTGAGACGAAGGTGTTCGAGGCGGTACGCGCCATCGGCGACGGCGCGACGGAGCTTGACATGGTCCTCCGGATCGGGGCGCTCAAGTCCGGTCGCGATGCCGACGTCCAGGCCGATATCGCCGCGGTGGTCGGGGTCGCCCACTCGGCCGGCGCGATCGTCAAGGTCATCTTCGAGAACGCCTACCTGACCGACGACGAGAAGATCCGGGCGTGCCATCTCACCGAGGCCGCCGGCGCCGACTTCGTCAAGACCTCGACCGGCTTCGCCCCGAGCGGCGCCACCCACGACGACCTGCGCCTCATGCGGGCCAATACCTCGCCACACATCGGGGTCAAGGCGGCCGGCGGGGTCCGCACGCTGGACGCGCTGCTCGACGTCATGGCACTGGGCGTGACCCGGGTCGGGGCGACCGCGACGGCGGACATCATCGACGACTTCCGGGCACGCAAGGCCGGCGTGGATCCGGTCGCGACGGGTCCGGCCGAGGGCGGCTACTGATGTCCGGCGAGATCCCCGTCGGGACGCATCGGTCGTCGCAGCGCGTCGTACCCCCGGCCCTTGGCTGGCTTGCCGCCGCGACCACCCTCCTCGAACGCCTGGCCGCGACGCAGGGCGACGCGATCGAGACCGCCAGCCAGTGGTGCGCCCAGGCGATCGCCGCGGACGGTCTGGTCCACATGTTCGGGACCGGCCACTCGCGCATCCCGGTCGAGGAGATGTTCCCGCGCTACGGCTCGTACCCCGGCTTCAACCCCATCGTCGAGCTGTCGATGACGTTCCACACCCAGGTCGTCGGCGCGAACGGCCAGCGCCAGGCGATGTTCATCGAGCGGACGCCTGGCCTGGCCGAGGTCATCCTCTCGAACTTCACGTTCGGCCCGCACGACCTGCTCATGGTCTTCTCGGCGAGCGGCACCTCGGCCGTCCCGGTCGAGATGGCGCGCGGCGCCCGCCGTCGTGGGCTGCGCGTCATCGCCGTGACCTCCGTGGAGCAATCGATGTCCGGCGAGCCGGACCCGATCGTCAATGGTCGCCTGCTCGACGAGGCGGATCTCGTCATCGATCTCTGTACGCCGCACGCCGATGCGCTGTGTACCATCGACGGGCTCGAGACCCCGGTCGGTCCAGGCTCGACGATCACCGCCATCGCCATCGTCAATTGCATCAAGGTTCGGACCGCCCAGCTCCTCATGGAGAGGGATGCCCTGCCACCCGTCCTTACCCGAGCGTCGGTCGTAGGCGCCGAGCGCTCGCGGAACCTGTTCGATGACGCCTATCGAGAGCACGCGCGGCGGATCGCACGCGCCATCGCCCGGGAGGGGTGATGGCCAACGGCATCCCGCGCAGGAGGTGTGACAGATAGATCGCACCGATCGGCTCCCCGTGAAAGGGGAGGATCAAGTCCAGCGACGCGACCACGTCGGCGCGTCGTTCGCACGAGGAGGAGCACACATGACCATGGCATCCGCTCGCACACGATTGCTGGTCGGCATCGCCGCCCTGGCGATCGTGGCAACGGCCTGTTCGAGTCCAGGCGCGTCGACCGCGCCGAGCACCGCAGCGACCGCTGCGCCCACCACCGCCGCCTCGACCGGCGGCTCGGCCGCACCCTCCGGCGCGGCCACGCAGTACAAGATCGGGTACTCGAACGGCGACGCCGTCGGCAACGGGTTCCGTGAGGAGCAGGTCTGCACCGCCAAGGCGCAGGCCCTGGCGTCCGGCCAGGTCTCCGCTCTCACCGTCATCCACCGCAAGACGGACGCTGCGGGCCAGCTCTCGGACATCCGCGACCTGATCGCCAAGGGGGTCCAGGCGATCGTGTTCAACCCGAACAGCCCTGACGCCCTCAACCCGGCCCTCGCCGAGGCGAAGGCCGCCGGCATCGTGACCGTCTCGGTCGACCAGTACGTGACCGACCCCACGACCTACAACCTGTACAACAACCAGGTGAAGTACGCGGAGCTCGGCGCCAAGTGGCTGTTCGACCAGCTCGGCGGAACGGGCACCGTCTACTACATGCGCGGCGCCGCCGGCGCCGGTGCCGACTCCGACCGTGACGTCGGGTTCAAGAACGTCCTCAAGGACTACCCGAACATCAAGGTCGTCCCGAAC
>DAIOXD010000121.1:0-6049 GCA_036758145.1 Candidatus Limnocylindrales bacterium | reverse complement strand
CGGGTCGGAGGCGATGGCCATCGGGCGGTGCCCGCCTTAGCGGGCGCTCTCCACGGCTTCGAGCTCCGCGCCAGCCGGCGCCTTCGGGACGAGAAGCGCCTCATCGGGCAGGTCGGGCTCGTAGCCGGCCTCGCGCAGGACCGGGCCATAGCCCTCGTCTTCGAGCCGCAGGGCGAGATCCTTGCCACCGGACGTGATGATCCGGCCCTCGGCGAGGACGTGGACGAAGTCGGGCGTGATGTAGTTGAGCAGGCGCTGGTAGTGGGTGATGAGCAGGACGCCGAGGTTCGGGTTGAGCATCGCGTTGACGCCCTCGGCCACGATCCGCAGCGCGTCGATGTCGAGCCCCGAGTCGGTCTCGTCGAGGATCGCCATCTCGGGCTCGAGGACCGCCATCTGGAGCATCTCGAGACGCTTCTTCTCGCCGCCCGAGAAGCCCTCGTTGACGTAGCGGCTGGCAAAGCCCTCATCCATCCGGAGCATCGACATCTTCTCGCGCATCTTGTTCCGGAAGTCGCGCATCGAGACGCCACCCTTGACCGCGTCGGTCGGGTCGATGTCCGGGTTCTTGTCGATGCCCTGGAGCCGGGCGTTGAGCGCGGAGCGGATGAAGCTCGCGACCGACAGGCCGGGGATCGCGGTCGGATACTGGAATGCGAGGAAGAGGCCGAGCCGGGCGCGCTTGTCGGCCGAGAGCTTGAGGATGTTGCGACCCTTCCAGGTCACCTCGCCACCCTTGACGACGTACGCGGGGTGGCCCATCAGGGCGTACGCGAGGGTCGTCTTGCCCGAGCCGTTAGGGCCCATGATCGCGTGGACCTCGCCCTTGCCGATGGTCAGGTCGATCCCCTGGAGGATCTCGTGGTCGGGGTTGGCGATGGGGGCGACGCGCAGACCGCGGATGACAAGCTGCTGGTCGTTGTCGGTGGTCACGGGTGGGTCAAGGCTCCCTTGAGGGCTGTCGGCTGGATGGGGGCGGCCGGGTCAGCGACGTCCGGGATGCGCGGTGGGACGAGGTCGGCGAGGGTCATCGAATCGAGCGCGCCCGTGACCGCATCGCGGACCCGTACCCACAGGACGTTCACCGTGCAGCGGGCCGAGCGATCACACACGGTCGCGTGCTCGGGGTCATCGGTCGCGCACATCATCGGCGCGATCGGCCCTTCGAGGGCGCGCAGGACCTCCGCCATCGAGATGGTCTCGGGCGGGCGGGCGAGCTCATAGCCCCCGTGCGCGCCGCGGGTGCTGATCACGAGACCGGCCTCGCGCAGGCTCACCACGAGCTGCTCGAGGTAGGCGCGCGGGAGGTCTTCCTCCGCCGCGATCTCGGCGAGCGAGGCCGGGCCCTTGCCCGCATGCCGGCCGAGCTGGACCATGAGCCGCACGCCGTACTCGCCCTTCGTGCTGAAGGCGATCGCGCCGCTGCCGTGATAGGCGGGACGCTGGGTCGGCAGAGCCGACGCGGGTTCGGCGGTCGCGAGTGTCTCGATGGCCTGGGTCGTGGCGGTCAGCGGAGTGTCCTCGATATCCGAGTGATTTCGTCGGATATGGAGTCTACGCGGGGGGCCCGGGAGCGTCAATCGCGATGCACCGGTCGATCGACGCCGAGGATGGCCGCGATCGCCTTGCGGGCGACCCCCTTGCGCTCGATCCAGGGGAAGTGGCCGCAGGCTTCGATGAGCTCGAGTCGAGCGCCCGAGATGAGCGCGGCCGTATCGACCGACGCACTCGATGGCAGCGGGTCGGACTCCCCGTGGATCAGCAAGGCCGGGCCGCGATAGGCAGGTAATCCACGCTCGAGCGTCCGGGCCTCCAAATGGGCCATCACGGAGGCAACCGTTCCGGGCACGCCCGGCAGTGGCTGCTCCACACGCGGGAACAGGAACGGCGGCGCGGCTGCGGGATCGTGGAAGTGGGACGGCCAGATCGTGGTCATGATCTCAGTCTCCACGTCGGGGTCGTCGATGTCGCGTTGTCGCCGGGCGGTCAATGCATCCAGGCGGGCGCGTTCGTCATACCTCAGGCGGGCCACAAGATTCGAGGTCATGGCGGCGGCACCCCCATCGCCAACGGCTCCCAGCGTGTCAAGCGTGATCAACCCCAGGACCCGGTCGGGATGAGCCACCACGATGTGCATCGCGAGGTGGCCGCCCCACGAGTGACCGACCAACCAGGCCCGTTCCCAGCCGAGGTGATCCAGCACCTGGATGGCATCGGCGACATGGGTCTCCACATCGCGCGGGCCCTCAAGGGTGCTGGGTCCGAGGCCGCGCTGCTGCGGGAGGATGCCGTCGATCAGGCCGTCGAGCTCCTGCACGAGGCCGACCATGTACTCGGCACCCAGACCGGGCCCGCCGTGCAGCAGGAGGACCGGTGGGCGCTCGGCGGGCCCGTCAGACGCGCCCGACGCCCCGCGAGTGGCGACGATCTCGCCGCCGGGCACCGGCACATGGATGAGCTCGACGCTCACGACAAGGCACTCAGCGCTCCGACATGGCTGTCGTCGTGGTCGACGGCGAGGCGGAGGAGTCCCTCGACGTCGAGCCGACCGTAGGTCGCGTGGGTCCCGAACCGCGCCCAGCCGGCGTCGTCGAATGCCTGGACGGTGGCCGCCGTATCGGACCGCGTTGCGGCGAATGCCGAGAGGATGGTGTCGAGGGTCGCGCCGTCGAAACCTGGGGCGAGACCCGGTTCGGTCCAGGCCCAGTGCGGGTCGTCCTCGGCCGCGACCCGCGCCAGACGCGCCTGCCAGACCTCGCCTTCGACGGCGATCAGGTGACGGACGACCTCGGCCGGGCCCCACTCCCCGGCCGGGACCGGACGATCCGCCGCAGCCCGCGCCGCTAAACCCAACCGGTCCGGGAACCCCGCGAACGCCTCGACCAGCTCGGCCCGGCTCACGCGGCTGGCTCCTCGTCGACCAGGTTCGGCGCGAGCCAGCGCGCCGCCTCGTCGAGCGGGACGCCCTTCCGGGCCGCGTAGTCGGCCAGCTGGTCGCGACCGATCCGGCCCACCCCGAAGTAGTGGCTCTCGGGGTTCCACAGGTAGTAGCCGGAAACGGCCGCGCCCGGCCACATCGCGAACGATTCGGTCAACCGGATGCCGGCCCGTGACTCTGCTTCCAGGAGGTCGAAGAGCGTCCCCTTCTCGGTGTGGTCGGGGCAGGCCGGATAGCCCGGCGCGGGTCGGATCCCCTGATAGCGCTCGGCGATGAGGTCGGTGTTCGCGAGCGCCTCATCCGGGGCGTAGCCCCATAGCTCGCGTCGGACGCGCTCGTGGAGTCGCTCGGCGAAGGCCTCGGCCAGGCGGTCGGCGAGGGCCTTGGCCAGGATCGCCGAATAGTCGTCGTTGGCCGCCTCGAACTCGGCGACGATCTCGTCGAGACCGACCCCGGTCGTGACCGCGAAGGCGCCGATGAAGTCGGCCACGCCAGTTTCGGCAGGGGCGACGAAATCGGCCAGGGCGAGGTTGGGCCTGCCGTCTGGCTTGGCCATCTGTTGGCGGAGCGTCCGGAAGACCGCCCGCGCCTCCTTCCGCTCGTCGTCGCACCAGACCGTGATGTCGTCCTCAGTGCTGTTGGCCGGCCAGAAGCCCACGACTGCGTTCGCCGTCAGGCGCCCCTCATGGACGAGCCGGTCGAGGAGCGCCAGCGCGTCGCGGTGGAGGTCGCGCGCCGCGGCACCCAGTCGCGGGTCGTCGAGGATCGCCGGGTAGGCGCCGCGCATCTCCCAGGTCGTGAAGAACGGCGTCCAATCGATGAAGTCGACCAGCTCCGCGAGCGGGTAGTCGTTGAACGTGCGCGGTCCGAGAAACGTCGGGCGCGGAGGGCTCACCGCGGACCAGTCGATCGGACTGTGGTTGGCGCGGGCCTCGGCGACCGTTAGCCGCTTCTCCTTGGCCCGCGTTCCCGCACGCTCGCGCCGGACCGTCTCGTATTCGTCGCGAATCCCGGCCACGAAGGCGTCACGCCGGTCGGGCTGGATCAGCGCGCCGGCTACGCCGACCGCCCGCGACGCATCGATGACGTGGACGACGGGCCCCGAATAGGCCGGCGCGATCTTGACCGCGGTGTGGGTCCTCGACGTCGTCGCGCCGCCGATGAGCAAGGGGATCGTGAAACCCTGGCGCTCCATCTCCGACGCGACATGGGTCATTTCGTCGAGCGACGGGGTGATGAGACCCGACAGCCCGATCAGGTCGGCGTCGATCTCGATCGCCTTCTCCAGGATCCGCGCGGCCGGGACCATCACCCCCAGGTCGACGACCTCGTAGTCGTTGCAGCCGAGCACGACCCCGACGATGTTCTTGCCGATGTCGTGGACATCGCCCTTGACCGTCGCGGTGACGATCGTGCCGGCTCGCCGGCCCGTGCCTTCCCGTTGCGCCTCGAGATATGGGATGAGGACGGCGACTGCCTTCTTCATGACCCGGGCGCTCTTGACGACCTGCGGCAGGAACATCCGGCCGGCGCCGAACAGGTCGCCGACGACGTTCATCCCGGCCATCAGCGGGCCCTCGATGACGTCGAGCGGGCGCGCCGCGGCGAGGCGGGCTTCCTCGGTGTCCTCGACGATATACGCGTCGATGCCGGCCACCAGCGCGTGGGTCAGGCGCTCGTCGACCGGTCGCTCGCGCCAGGCAAGGTCCTCGGCTGCGCGCTCCATCCCGGCATCACCGGCGTACTGGGCGGCAAGGTCGAGCAGCCGCTCCGTGGCGTCGGGACGGCGGTCCAGGACGACGTCCTCGACCCGCTCGCGGAGCTCCGGCTCGATATCGTCGTAGATCGGGAGGACGCCGGCGTTGACGATCGCCATGTCGAGGCCGGCCGCGATCGCGTGATAGAGAAAGACCGAATGGATCGCCTCGCGCACCCGGTCGTTGCCACGGAAGGCGAATGAGACGTTCGACACGCCGCCCGACGTCCGCGTCCCCGGGAACTCCACCTTCAGCCGCCGGACGGCCTCGATGAACGAGACCGCGTAGGCGTTGTGTTCCTCCATCCCCGTCGCGATCGCGAAGATGTTGGCGTCGAGGATGATGTCCTCGGGCTTGAAGCCGACGACGCCGGTCAGCAGGTCGTAGGCGCGCCGCAGGACGGCGACGCGCCGCTCGACCGATTCGGCCTGGCCCTGCTCGTCGAAGGCCATGACCACGACCGCGGCGCCGTAGCGGCGGCAGAGGCGGGCCTGGCGGAGGAATTCGTCCTCGCCCTCCTTGAGCGAGATCGAGTTGACGACGCCCTTGCCCTGGAGCTGCTGGAGCCCGGCCTCGATGACCGACCATTTCGAGCTGTCCACCATGACCGGGACCGTTGCGATGTCGGGTTCAGCGGCGATCCGGCGCAGGAAACGGGTCATCGCGGCAACGCCGTCGAGCATCGCCTCGTCCATGTTCACGTCGATCAGCTGGGCGCCGTTGGTGACCTGTTCGCGGGCGATGTCGACCGCCTCGTCCTCGGCGCCGTCGGCGACCAGCCGGGCGAACTTGCGCGAGCCGGTCACGTTCGTCCGCTCGCCGACGTTGACGAAGGCGTTACCGGGGGGCGGGATGTTCAGCGGTTCGAGGCCCGACAGGCGGGTCGTTCCGGTCGGCTCCGGGATCTGGCGCGGCGGCAGGCCGGCGACCGCCGCTGCGATCGCGGCGACGTGCTCGGGCGTCGACCCGCAGCAGCTGCCGGCGACGTTGAGCAGACCGTGCCTGGCCCACTCACCCAGCGCCTCGGCCATCTCCTCGGGCGTCTCGTCGTAGCCGCCCAGCTCGTTCGGAAGGCCAGCGTTCGGGTAGGCCGAGATCGGCCGGTCCGCGACCCGCGACAAGACATCGAGGTGCTCGCGGAGCTGCTTCGGTCCGAGCGCGCAGTTGAGCCCGACGATCAGCGGGTCGGCGTGGCGGATGCTGTGCCAGAACGCCTCAACAGTCTGGCCCGAAAGGGTCCGCCCGGAGGCATCGACGATGGTCCCCGAGATGATCAGCGGCACGTGCTCGCCGGTCTCATCGAAGAGCGACTGGACCGCGGCGATGGCGGCTTTCGCGTTGAGCGTGTCGAAGA
>DAIOXD010000120.1:0-6137 GCA_036758145.1 Candidatus Limnocylindrales bacterium | reverse complement strand
GGCATCGTCGTCACCAGCAAGCTCACTCGCAGTGATGAAGAAGTGACCGTCGCGTTCAAGGACGCCTCGGTCGGGCGCAAGACGATGCTCGTCAGCCTGGCCAATCTCGACCTCGTCGGGTGATGACCGGGACGTCGCCCGGGATCATCGTCTCGCTCCCACGCCCGACGCCATCGGTCCCACGCACGTGGAGGGCCGGATGGCCCCTCGTTTGGTGCCGAACGGCGACTTCGTCGTGACCTTCGCGCCATGGACCGTGACGGTCACCTGAGGCACACTACGACGATCGGCGCGAGGCTTCGGTCCCGCCGGGCCCTGATGCAACACCGACCCGAAGGATCTTCACCATGTTCGACAACACCGAGATGCTCGACCTCGTCGAGCAAGCGCTCACCGAGTCCCCGTTCTGCGCGGTCTGTTCCGCGCCCACGACGATCGCTGACGACCATGGACGCCTGTGGCTGGTCTGCTCGGCGACACCTCCACCGGTCGGGATCCTGGCGCGGATGACGGCCGCGGTGCAGCCTCACGAGCATCGGCTCGTGGCCGACATCCGGGAGCATCGCGCCGCCTGACGCCTGGCCGGCGCCGACCGCTGGCGCCAGCTCCAGGGTGCGCGGGTCCGCCTCGTTCGGTACCCTCGCACCGATGGCGATCCAGCTGCCGCCGGTCGATCCCACGCTCGTCGATGCCGCGTCGCGGCTTGACATCGCGGCGGCCACCATAAGGCACGCCGAGCTCGCCGCCCAGGTCGGCCGTGCGAACGAGCTCTACTACGCGCAGGACGCGCCGGAGCTCAGCGACGCCGAGTACGACGCCCTCTTTCGCGAGCTCGTCGCGCTCGAGACCGCCTACCCGGAGCTGACGACCTCCGATTCTCCGACCCAGCGTGTCGGTGGGACGCTGACCGGCGCGTTCGATGAGGTCCGGCACGCCCGGCCGATGCTCTCGCTCGCCAACGCCTTCGGCCACGACGAGCTGCGGGCGTTCGATGTCCGGGTACGCAGGGGCCTCGGCTTCGCGCCCGCGTCCGAGCCCGCCCCCGGCCTGCACTACGTCGCCGAGCTCAAGATCGACGGTCTCGCGATCAGCCTGCGCTATGAGCGCGGACGGTTCGTCCAGGGCGCGACGCGCGGCGACGGGACGACCGGCGAGGACGTCACCGCCAACCTGCGGACGATCCACGTCATCCCGGCGCGATTGACCGAACCCGCGACGCTCGAGGCACGAGGCGAGGTCTTCATGCCCAAGGCCGAGTTCAAGCGCATCAACGAGGAACGCGAGGAGGCCGGGCTCCCCCTCTACGCCAACCCGCGCAACAGCGGAGCGGGCTCGCTCCGCCAGATCGATCCGACCGTCACGGCCGGTCGGAAGCTGTCGGCCTGGTTCTACCAGCTGGTCGAGGACGGCGACACGGTCGCGACCCAGACCGAGGCGCTCGCCAGGCTCGCGACGCTCGGATTCCCGGTCAACCCAGATCACGAGTCGGGGCTCGACATCGAGGCGGTCATCGATTTCACCGAGCGTTGGCGGGAGGCGCGCCACGCCCTCCCGTACGAGACCGACGGCGTCGTCGTCAAGGTCGACCGCTACGACCAGCAGGCGAAGCTCGGGATGGTCAGCCGCGCCCCGCGCTGGGCGATCGCCTTCAAGTTCCCGCCCGAGCAGGTCGAGGCATTCGTCGAGGACATCGTCCCGTACGTCGGGCGGACCGGGACGCTCACGCCGGTGGCGCACATGACCCCGGTCAAGGTCGCCGGCTCGACCGTCGCTCGGGCGACGCTGCACAACCTCGACGAGGTCCGGCGCAAGGACATCCGGATCGGCGACTGGGTGATCCTCCAGAAGGCCGGCGATGTCATTCCCGAGGTCGTCCGGCCGATCGTCGAGCGACGGACCGGCGCCGAGCGCGAGTTCGTCATGCCCGAGCGATGCCCGGTCTGCGGGACCCAGGTCGTCCAGGACGACGGCGCGGTCCGGGTCTACTGCCCCAACCCTCGCTGTCCCGCGCGGCTGGCCCAGGAATTCGGCCATTTCGTGGGGCGCGGCGGGATGGACATCGAGGGCGCCGGGTGGGCCGTCCTCTCGCAGCTCCTCGAGCGCGGGATGGTCCACTCGCGGGCCGACTTCTTCCGGTTGACCGCCGAGGAGCTCGAATCGCTCGATCGGTTCGCGCGAAAGAGCGCCGAGAACCTCGCGGGGCGGATCGCGCGCGCACGGGTCGGGCGGCCGCTGGCGCGCGTCCTCAATGGCCTGGGCATGCCGCAGGTCGGCGAGCAGACCGCCATCGACCTCGCGAACTGGCTCGCCGAGCGCGTCCGTCCGGACGCGTTCCCGCCGCCCGACGGCGATGCCGTGCCGGACCCCTGGTTCGCTGCGGCCGAAGCGGAGCTGCGCCGGATCGGGACCGACGAGCCGGAGACGTTCACCGAGGTGCCCGGGATCGGGCCGACCGTCGCGGCCGCGCTCGGCCGCTGGTTTGCCGATGACGCCACGCGCGACGTCCTGCGCGAACTCGTGGAGGTCGGCATCGTTCCGGAGCGTCCGACCGTCCGGCCGGCCGGCGCGGGGAGCACCGGTCCGCTCGATGGGCTGACGCTCGTCGTGACCGGAACGCTTGAGGGCTTCAGCCGGGAGGAGGCCGAGGAGGCGCTCCGCGCGGCCGGGGGCAAGGTCGCCGGCTCGGTCTCGAAGAAGACGGACTACGTGGTGGCGGGCGAAAAGGCCGGCTCGAAGCTGGCCAAGGCGCAGGAGCTCGGCGTCCCAGTGCTCGACGAGGCGGGGTTCCGGCGGCTCCTGGCGGGCGAGCAGGCGGCTCAATCGTGATCGAGGGGCCGCCGCGCGATGGATCCCCGGCACCCGGCGGTCCGCCACGCGAGGCCGCCGAGACCGAGACGCGCCTCTCGTCGACCGGACGCGTCGAGGCGTTCAGCGACGGCGTCATGGCGATCGCGATCACCCTCCTCGTCCTGAACCTCAAGGTGCCACCCGTGGATTCCGTCACACCGGGAGGTCTCGCGGAGGTCCTCGGGAAGGCGTGGCCGTCCTACGTCGCCTACCTTGCCGCGTTCATCACGATCGGGATCATCTGGCTCAATCATCGGACGCTCATCGAAGGGATCGCGCGCTTCGACGTCCGCCTCCATTGGCTGAACTTGATGCTGCTCCTCGGTGTCGCGACCCTGCCGTGGCCGACCGCGCTCGTCGCCGAGTACGTGCAGCGTGGAGGGGCGGACGCGTCGATCGCGGCGGCGCTCTACGGCCTCACGGCGACGCTCATGGCCTTGCCGTGGGGGTTCATCCTGCGTCATCTCGCGGATCGGCCGGAGCTCCTCGAGCCCGGTTACGGCGCGGCCTACGCACGGGCCGAGTCGCGCCGAGGGTTCGTCGGGTTGCCGGTCTACGCGACGGCGACGCTCGTGGCGCTGATCGCGCCGCTGGTCGCGCTCGTGGCCTACCTCGCGATCGCGATCCTCTACGCGTACACGAGCCAGGGTGCACCGATCCCCAGGAGGCCCGAGGGCGCGACGGAGAAGGTCTAGGCGCGACCGCGCCCGTAGCGTTCCATCATCTCGACGACGGCCTCGCGCGCCGCCTTCCAGTCTGGGAGGTCGCCGAAGATGTCGCCGGTGGCGCCCCAGCGCTTGATCTGGGTCATCGCGGTGACGATCGCGTCGTGCGCGAGGGCGCGGTTGCGGCCGGCCTCGACCTGTCCCGTCACGAGGTAGCGCCGGACGGTCTCGAACGGCGCCGACCACCGCCCGATCCGGATCTTGTCGCCGAACCGCAGCGACTCGAGCCAGTCGTCGTCGCCCACCGGATGGCCGTCGTGCTCGGCCTGGTGGCGCACGAGATCGACCCGGAAGCCGGCTCGATCGAGGCTCGGCAGGCGCCCGTCCTCATCGACGGTGGTGTAGCAGATAGGACACGACGGCAGCTCGGCGGTCGCGCGCGGTGGCTCGCCATAGGGGAGTCCGCAGCGGCGGCAGAACGTGCCGCGACCGTGGTCGGAGGGTGTCCCGCACTGCAGGCAGACGACCTCGATCACGTCGCGAACCGCCCGGTCCGTCCGGCGTCGCGAACGGCGGCCGAGGTCGCCCGGTCCACGCCGTCGAGATGGATCTCCCAGGATTCGGGTGTCGAGACCGCCGCCGGCCGGCGGAGGACCCGGGGCTTGCCGGGCGCCCCACGCGCCAGGAGCAGGAGCGAGAGCGCACGTTCGATCCGGGCGGGCGAGTTGGGACGCTCGACGGCATCGCCGAGAACGGCCTGCAGCGCCGCCCGAAGGTGATCGAGCTCCTCCTGGCCGAGGATGATCACGACGTCCTCGACGCGCCGCGGCGCGGGAGCGGGCTGGGGCGTGCCCGACCCATCGGTGGGCTCGGTGGAGCCACTCAGGCGTCGGCGTGCTCGTTCGATCGTGGGCCACATCGTCCAGCGAGGATGCATCAAGCCCCCACCCGGACGCCATCACACCTTCGGTCACCCCTGACCGGGCCGTATGGGCCATCGGTCCTGCCATCGGTCAGCCAAGGCCGAAGTTGAACTGGCCGAAGATCGCCTCGGGCTGCCAGCGCAGCGGGTCGCCCCGGATGAGCCGCGGGGCTCGCCACGACTCGGTCCAGCCGGTCGAGAGGAGACGCTCCATGCCCGCCTCGTTCTCGGCGAGCAGGCCGGCCCGAATCCGCTGCTCGGGGCCACGCCCGACCCGGCGGGCATGCAGGATCGCCTCGGCCTCGTCCAGCCGTGGCGCGATGGTGGAGGCGCCACCCCATGGCGCCCGCACGACGAACCCGCCCAGGGTGCCGTCGCCGCGAACGAGGCAGAGCGCGGTCTCCGGTGAGGCGAAGGCCGCCAGCAGGTGCATCCGGTCCTCCCCGGTGGCCACAGTCGAGAGTGCGGCCATCGCGGGCAGGTCACTCGGCCGGTATGAGCGGATCCGCGGATCGGTTGGCTCGTCAGCCAGGCCGGGCGCTTCGAGGATCCGGTACCAGGTCTGGACTTCGAACCCGAGCGATTCGTAGAGGGGTCGCCCGACCTCGGTGGCGACGAGGAGCAGGGTTCGGCAGCCTGCGTCCTCGGCCGTCTCGATCGTCGCGCGCGTGAGGGCTCGCCCCACGCCGCGGCGGCGCCATCCTGGCTCGACCCAGATCGTGGCGATCCAGCCGACCGGCCCGTTCAGGGTCACGAGGCCGGTCCCCACAACGGTCCCGCCGTCGTCGGCGACGAAGGGGTGCGCCTCCGCGTGGCGGGTCATGAACTCGAGGGTGAGCCGCCGGTCGCCCCAGCCCTCCTGGACGAACGCGGCGGCGACAGGGTCGACATCGGCGGGCGTCATCGGGCGGATCCGCGGCGGCTGCACCGACCGATCGTAGCGGGCGCGTCGGCTATCATCGAGCCCATGTCCACGCTCAGCCGATCCGATGTCGAGCACGTCGCGCACCTCGCCCGGCTTGGGCTGACCGACGCCGAGCTGACCCGTCTCGAGGGCGAACTCAACCATATCCTCGACCAGTACGCGATCCTCGCCGAGCTGCCGACCGACGACATCCCGCCGACCGCGCAGACCATCGAACTCGAGAACATCCTGCGCGAGGACGTCGCGAGGCCGTCGCTCGCGGTCGAGGCCGTATTGGCCAACGCGCCCGCACGCGACGGCGACTTCATCGTGGTCCCGGCCATCCTCGACGAGCGGTGAGTGTTCCGTGACCGACCTGACACGGCTGCTCGCCCACGAGATGGCCGCACGGCTGCGGAGCGGCGAGGTGTCGTCGCGCGAGCTGACGACGGTCCACCTCGACGCCGCGGAACGCGACAATCGCGCGCTCAACGCGTGGCTCACGATCGATCGCGAGCGCGCGCTCGCGGAAGCCGATGCCGCCGACGCCCGACTGGCAACGTCCCGGACGGATCCGGCCCACGCGCTCGACCAGCTCCGGCCGCTGCTCGGGGTCCCCGTCGCCCTCAAGGACCTCGTCTCGCTCAAGGGTGGCCAGTGCACCGCCGGCTCGCGCATCCTCGAGGGCTATCGCTCGCCGTACGACGCCCATATCACAGAGCGCCTGCGCGAGGCCGGGGCCGTCATCCTGGGCAAGACCAACATGGACGAGTTCGCGATGGGCTCCTCGACCGAGCAC
>DAIOXD010000119.1:0-6184 GCA_036758145.1 Candidatus Limnocylindrales bacterium | reverse complement strand
TCGCGCGCGCTGACGAGGTGGATCGTCGCCCGCATCAGCGAGGTCCGAACGGCCCCCCGCTCGACGATCGCGTTCGAGAGATCGGCGGGATCGAAATCGACCAGCCGCGACCAGAGGCCGACGTACGGGGCGAGCGGCGCCTGCGCCTGGAGCCCGACGAGATGTTCGATCGCTTGGATGGGAGTTATCGACCGGCGCTCGAGGAGGGACTGGCGAGCCAGCAGTGCACGATCGAGCGCGCGGGGACCGAGCATCGCCAAACGCTAGCGGATGGGCAGGATCAGCACGTAGCGGCCGTACCACTCGTCCTTCGAAACACGAAAGCCGGGCGTGTACGGGTCGTCCAGGAGGCTGTCGGTCTGGTAGTACCGCTGGAAACGCTTTCGGTAATTCGTCGTGTAGCGCAACCCCTTGTAGCTGATCTTCCGGTTGACGTCCAGCGACGCGCGCAGCGGGTCGGTGATGAAGAAGCCGGCCACGGTGAAAGCGTTCGTGTAGCGCCCGAACGCATCCCGGGCGAACGGGTTGCCGGCGAGGCCGTAGTAGCCGGTGAGCATCTGGGCGTGCTTACCGCGCCAGCCGAGCAAGCCGACCGGCTTGCGGGTGGCGATCAGCGCGCGGACGGCGGTCTTCATCGCCCCGTCATAGGTCCCGACGGCGACATCCTCGTACATCCGCGAACCGGCGCGCATCGCTCCCGATCCCCAGCCGAAGTCGTTCATGGCGTTTCGCCAGCCATGCGGGTCGGAGCCGTAGCCGCCGGACATGGTGTCGTGGGCGCGCTCCCAGGCGAGGATGTGGTCGCGGGTGGAACCCCAGTTGTTCGGTCTCCACACGAACCCGGGACCGCCGGTCCGATGGACGGCGATGAAATTGAGCATCGACCGGACCGAGGTCGCCGTGCAGGCCGCCCAGTTGGGGTCCTGGAAGCGGAACTGGGCAGCCAGGAACAGGTTCATGGCCCGAGGACCGACCGGCACAGGAGTGGGGGTCGGCGCCGGCGTCGGTGACGGAGTCGCGTGGGGCGTTGGGGTCGCGGTCGCGGTCGGTGCCGGCGAGGGCGTCGCGGCCGCAGTCGGCTTCGCCGTTGGCGTCGCGGCCGGTGTCGGGGTCGCGCTGGGAGGGGGCGCGACGGTCGGTGCGCTCGAGGCCGATGCTGCGGGCGATGGGTCAGCCGCGGCGGCGACACGCGGCATGGCCACGAGCACGAGCGCGGTGCCCAGCGCGCCGGCCAGCGCTGACCGCCGAAGGACCTTGAACCCTGGGATGGTGGGGCGTGGATATCGCATCGTCGCGACCCACCGTACCCCACCGCAGAGCCCCGTCGAATGACCCGAACGTCCCTGTGGCAGCACGGTTCCGGTGCCTGACGGCACCGGTCGATGTCAATCCCTCGCGACGCCAGCCTCGGAGGCACGCTCGGCCAGTTCGCGCTCGGCGGCCGTCTTCGGGACGATCCGCCGCGCGAGCCGCTCGCTCTCCGCGCTGAGGGCGACGAACCGCGGATCGTCCGGCTCCATGCCGGCCTTCTCCTCTTCGATGCCGGTCAGTCGCGCGGCGTCGGCCGCGATGTCCTCCGCGGTGGCTCGCAGGTCGTGCTCGAGTTCGGACATCCCTCAACCTCCCTCCGGTGCCCCTGCGAGGCCCGGGATCCAATGACCGTCCCGATAGACGTACCAGATCGTGAACGCCTCGCCGGTCAGCTCACGCGCTCGGACGACCGCGTCGGGATAGTCACGACGAAGGCGTTCCTGGAGCTCGAGCGGTGTATCGATGCCATCCGACGCCAGCGCCTCCGCGCGCGCGACGAATCCGACGTCGTCGCGAGGATTGAGGACAAGGGTCGTCGACACGGCAGCGCTCCCGTTGCGATCGGTGACGCGTCAGTTCCCGAGTACACCATGGTGCCCATTGCAAAACCGTAACGGACAGCGCCCTCGGGGCGGAGGATGCCCGTCCTTTCCGCTCAGACTGCCGACGCTTCTCCGCCATCGGCTTCGGTCTCGTCGCCGCCAACCGGCGGGGCGGTCTCGGTCTTGCTGAGGTGACTCAGCTCGATCATCGTCGGTTCGCCTTCGCGGTCCTTCCAGCGCGTCTGGATCAGCACTTCCTCGGACTCGCCGACGAGGCGAAGGACGACGACGAAGCCCGAACCGCCACGCTCGATCGAGTCGACGCCGGCTTCGACGGATGGGAGCGGCAGCAGCGCCAGGACCTCGCCGAGGTTCCGCCGAAGTTCCGGGCTGAAGTCGGTGATCGCCTGGTCCACGTCCCCGGCGACGAGCGCCGCGCACATGGCCTCGGCATGCTCTCGAACGGCTGGTTCTTCCATGGCCTAACTCTAACTCGCTACGCTCCGGCCGAGGACGAGCCCAGCAGCGCATCGGTGGTCTCGTCTGGACGACGTTCGTAGAAGCGGTCGAGGACCGTGGCGAACACGGGATCGTCGGGCGCGGCCCGGCGGAACAGCGTCATGCACGACCGGACCTTCGCGGCGTCGATCGAGCCGAAGATCTCAACGGCCGTTCGTCCCTTCGTCGCGAGGACGGCGGTCGCGCACTCGCGCAGGCGTGCGCCCAGCACCGGATGGACGAGATAGGCCCGGGCCTCGTCGAGGGACGAGATGGCGTAGTAGCGGGACGTCTCGCTGCGCCCCAGGCCGGCGAGTTGCGGGAAGACGAACCAGATCCAGTGGCCCGTCTTGCGGCCCTGTCGTAGCTCCTCGAGCGCGCCCGCGTAGGCACCTTGCTGTGCGGCCAGGAAGCGATCCAGATCGTGTGGCACGAGGGCCGATACCCCCACCGGGTATTGACAAAGGGGTTGACAAATGGGCTCTCCGTGACCGATACTACCTCTTGAAGGGCTTGTCAAGACTTGACAGGCCCACAGCCATGTCCAGCTCCAGGGAGGCGCCGTTTGGCGGTCGGTGTCGCAGCCGAAGTGAAGAACAAGTTGTCCGTCGTCGAGGTGGTCGGCGAATCGGTCAGCCTGAAGAAGGCGGGCACGACCTTCAAGGGGTTGTGTCCGTTCCACGGCGAGAAGACACCGTCGTTCGTCGTCACGCCCGCGCGTGAGACCTGGCACTGCTTCGGCTGCGGCCTGGGTGGCGACATCTTCAGCTTCGTGATGCAGCGCGACAGCGTGACCTTTCCCGAGGCCCTCCGGACGCTGGCTCAGCGGGCCGGCGTCGAGATCGACGAGCGCACGAAGCGCGAGGACGCGCACAAGGCCCGCCTCCGCCAGGTCCTCGACAGCGCGATCGCCTTCTACCACGCCGTGCTGACCTCTTCCAGGGCGGGTGCGACTGCGCTCGATTACCTCCACGCGCGGGGCTTCAGGGATGAGACGATCGCGACGCACCAGCTCGGCTGGGCCCCGGCCGGCTGGGACCAGATGACCCGGACGCTCGGCGCCAAGCGGGACGTCCGCTCCGAGGAACTCCTCGAAGTCGGTCTCGCCTCGCCGAGGCAGACGGGCCGTGGCGGCGTCTACGACAAGTTCCGCGAGCGCGTCCTCTTCCCGATCCGCGACCAGAACGGCCACGCCGTCGGTCTCGGTGGCCGGCTGCTCCAGGGCGACGGCCCGAAATACCTCAATTCCCCGGCGACCCCGCTCTTCGACAAGAGCCGGACGCTCTATCTGATCGACAAGGCCAAGGGCGCGATCCGCAAGTCGGGCCAGGCGGTGATCGTGGAGGGTTACACCGACGCCCTGATGGCGCACCAGGCCGGCTTCGAGAACGTCGTGGCCAGCCTTGGCACCGCGCTGACGCCGGGCCAGGTCGCGCTCCTCACGCGCTACACCTCGCGCATCGCGCTCGCCTACGACGTCGATCCGGCGGGCGAGAAGGCGGGCACGCTGGGCGTGACCTCGCTGGCAGGGCTCATCGGGCAACTGCAGGGCGATACCTCCGGGGTCAAGCTCGAGGACGTCCGGGTCGCGCGGCTGCCCGACGGCAAGGACCCCGACGAGGTCGTCCGCGAGGCGCCGGCCGACTGGGAGGCAGCCATCGCGAAGGCCAAGCCGCTAGTCGAATACCTGATCGATCATCACGCGGGCCGGTTCGACCTCAAGACCTCGTCCGGGCGGATCGGCTTCGTGGAGGCGGTCATGCCGGCCATCCGCAACATCACCGACCCGCTCCGCCGTGACGAGGCGCTGGGCGAGGTCCGGCGGGTGTCCGGTGTCGAGGAGCGTGTCCTCCTCCAGGTGCTCGACCGGCCGGCGCGCAATCCGATCGCGTCGGGGCGGTCGGGCGGCGACCATGACGGCGAGCGGATGAGCGCGGACGCCGTCCTGTCATCGCCGGACGCGCTGCCCGTCCACGACATCCTGCGCGCCATCACGCCGGTCGAGTCCGAACTGCTCCGGCTCCTCCTGCTGGTCCCCGACGAGCAGCTTCGGGTCGTCAACGAGCTCGGCCCCGACCGACTCCCGAGCGAGGTCGCCCGCGAACTCTTCCGGGCGATCGTCCTCCAGCGCGCACCGAACGACCAGGGGGTCCACCCGCCCTTCGACGCGGCGGGGCTCCTGCTGTCGCTCGACGACGAAACGGCAGCCCTTGCCCGCGCGTTGTACGCGAAGGCGGGCCCCGATGCGCGCGGGCTCGACCCGGCGCACCTGGACTACGAGATCACCCGCCTCCTGCTCGAGCTCGAGGACGACCAGCTGCGCGACCGCAGCGACTACAACGAAGCCGCCCAAGGGGAGGCCGAGCGAGCCGGCGACCGCGATGCGATCGGCCGCCTGATGCTCGAACGACGTCAGATCAATGAGATGCGCCTGTCACTGGACCGGCGCCGAGACCAGACCCGGCTGCTCGCCAGCCACCGGAGGTAACCCATGCCCGCAGATCCCCTCGACAAGCAACTCGTGGAGGCCGTCCTGTCACGGCCCCGCCGCGCCAAGGCCGACCTCGAAGAGGCCAAGCTGGCCGGTCTTCGGCCGTCGCGCCCGAAGGCCGGCGTCGCCGTGGCCGGCGATGACGACAACGAAGATGAGGACGACGACCTCGACCTGGGGCCGGACGTCGCCGACGACGGTGCCGATGTCGGCATCGTGGTGGTGAGCGAGGACGGCAGCGTCGACCCCGCCGCCAAGCTGCCGGCCGATGCGCCGGCGAAGCTCGATCCCAAGGAGGTGGAGGAGCCCTCCGCGGAGGAGCTCGAGGCCATCTCGGCCGACATGATCGGGATCGACGACCCGGTCCGGATGTACCTCAAGGAGATCGGCAAGGTCGCCCTGCTGACCGCCGAGGAAGAGGTCGTCCTGGCCAAGGCCATCGAGCTCGGCGAGCAGATGGTCGAGGCGCCCTGGAAGGGGATCGTCTCGCTCCACGAATGGACGCTCCATGACACCGAACGGAAGACGCGCACGACCAAGACGCAGCACCGTCTGCCCTTCGGCGAGGAGGCGCACGACCTCGTCCGACGTGCGATCTCGGACAAGAGCAATCGGGACCTCCTCGCGGCGTCACCGGACTTCCACCTGATCAAGGCCGGCCGCGACGCCCAGTCGGACGGGACCAGGGAGCGCCTCAAGGAGGCCAAGAAGCTGGTCCACGCCTACAACGAGGCGCCGTCGCCCGAGACCTTCCTGCCGTTGCTCGACTGGGCCTACCTCGCGGTCCACAACGGCGACCTGGATTCACGCGACAACATCGGACTCCGGGCGATCTGGGACTGGACGCGCGAGGAGACCGCTTTCCCCGCGCTCGAGCGCTGGATCCTGGCCGGCAACGATGCCGACCTGCTCAAGCGGATGGGCTACGACCCGGAAGTGCCGCTCAACACGAAGCTGCGCGACCGCAAGGGGACCATCGTGGTCATCGGGCGCGACGCGCGCGAGCAGCTGACATCGGCCAACCTCCGGCTGGTCGTTTCCATCGCCAAGAAGTACATCGGGCGCGGGATGTCGTTCCTGGACCTCATCCAGGAAGGCAACATCGGGCTCATCCGGGCGGTCGAGAAGTTCGACTACGAGAAGGGCTTCAAGTTCTCCACCTACGCGACGTGGTGGATCCGGCAGGCGATCACGCGGGCCATCGCGGACCAGGCGCGGACCATCCGCATCCCGGTCCACATGGTCGAGACCATCAACCGCCTGATCCGCGTCTCGCGCGGCCTGTTGCAGGAGCTCGGCCGCGAGCCGACGGTCGAGGAGATCGCCGAGGCGATGTCCAAGG
>DAIOXD010000118.1:0-6249 GCA_036758145.1 Candidatus Limnocylindrales bacterium | reverse complement strand
TTCGCGATCGGTGCGACCGAAGCGATCATCGCGGTCCGGGCCGAAGCCACCGAGGCCATCCGGCGCCTCGAGTCCGCGGTCGGGGCCGCCGAGGAGGCGGGCTTCATCGGCTTCGACGCCTTCGGTTCGGGCCACGACATCACGGTCTCCGTTCGCCCGGTCCAGGGCGCCTACATGCTCGGCGAGGAGACCGTCCTGCTCAAGGCGCTGGAAGGCAAGCGAGGCCAGCCCGAGCAGCGCCCGCCCCATCCCACCGAGCGCGGGCTGTTCGGGATGCCGACCGTCGTCCACAACGTCCAGACCGTGGCGGCGGTGCCGTGGATCATCCGCCATGGCGCCGAGGCGTTCGCCGCCGTCGGTGCCCCGGAGAGCCCGGGGACGATCCTCGTCCAGGTCCGGACCCCGGCCGGCGACGGCATCGCAGAGGTCCCGCTGGGCACGCCGCTGCGCGAGATCGTCGGGTTGGGCGGGAAGCTGCCGGCCGGCCGCAGCCTCAAGGCGGTCCTGGTGGGCGGGCCGTCGGGCGGCCTCCTTCCACCGGACCTCCTCGACACGCCGTACGACTTCGAGCCCCTTCGGGCGGCCGGTGCCCATGTCGGGTCTGGCTCGGTGGTCGTCGCCGATGACCGCGCCTGCGTCGTGGACCTGGCCCGCATCCTGACCCGCTTCTGCGCCAGCGAAGCCTGCGGAAAGACGATCCCGTGCCGGATCGGCACGCGCCGGCTGGTCGAGATCGCGGACCGGGTCGTGGACGGCCGGCCCCGCCCGACCGACATGGTCCTGCTCGAGGACCTCTCGGCCGATATCGCGGCCTCCGCACTGTGCGACCACGAGCGCCTGACGACGCTCCCGCTGCTGAGCGGGATGCGATACTTCCGGTCCGAGCTGGACGAGCACATCCTTCGCAGTGCCTGCCCTGCCGGCGTCTGTCACCCGATCGCGGTGGCCGCCGGCGCGATCCCATAAGGCGACCCATGGCCGACCTGATCACGCGCCCCGACAGCCGCCCCTCCAGCCTCGCGATCGAGACCGGTTCGCTCGCCGACCGCCTGCTCGACACGCAGTCGCCCCAGCGACCCCAATCGTCGCCGCGGATCCGGATCGAGGTCGACGGTCACGTGGTGGAAGGCTTCGAGGGCCAGACCATCCTCGAGGTCTGCCGCGACAACGGCATCGAGATCCCGACCCTGTGCTACGAGCCCAAGCTGCCGGGCTTCGGGGCCTGCCGGATGTGCGTCGTCGAGGTCGAGGGCGAGGAGCATCCGCCCATCTCGTGTTCGCGGGCGTGCGAACCCGACATGGTGGTCAAGACCCAGACCGACGAGCTCCGCCGCCTGCGCCGGACGAACCTCGAGCTGATCTTCTCCGACCACAACGCCTACTGCCTGCCGCCCTGCCAGAACAAGTGCCCGAGCCACATCGACATCCCGGGCTTCCTCAAGGCCAACGCCGAGGCCGACTGGCGCGAGAGCACCCGCATCTTCAAGCGGACGATCCCGTTCCCGTCCGTGCTCGGTCGGGTCTGCCCGGCGCCGTGCGAGGAACACTGCCGGCGCGACGAGGTCGATGAGGCGATCGCCATCCGCGACAGCCACCGCTATGCCGGAGACCAGGTCCTCAAGGCGATGCTCGACGAGGGCCAGGACCCGCCGCTGCCGTACGAGCGCCAGGCCCCGTCCGGGCGCCGCGCCGCGGTCATCGGGTCGGGGCCCGCCGGGATGGCCGCTGCGTTCTACCTCCTCCTCTCGGGCCACGACGTGACGGTCTTCGAGCGCGATCCGTCGCCCGGCGGGATGCTCCGCTACGGGATCCCGCAGTACCGCCTGCCCAAGGTCGAGGTCCTCGAGGCCGAGTACGAATCGGTGACGCGCCTCGGCGGCAAGATCGTCTGCAACGCGGGTCTCGGGACCGAGTTCACGCTCGACGACCTGACCTACCAGGGCTTCGATTCGGTCGTCATCGCGATCGGCTGCTACGACACGAACAAGCTCGGGATCCCGGGCGAGGATGCGGCCGAGGTTCTCGACGGGCTCGAATACCTGCGGACCGCCACGCTCGGCCTGCCCTATCCGAACCATGCCGGCAAGCGGGTCGTGGTCATCGGTGGCGGGTTCACGTCGATGGACTGCTCGCGGACCTCGATCCGCCAGGGCGCAAAGGAAGTGACGCTCGTCTACCGCCGCGACATGAAGGACATGCCGGCCTCGAACGAGGTGCACGAGGCGCTGGAGGAAGGGGTCACGGCCATCTTCCAGGCCGGACCCGTCCGCGTGGTCACCGACAAGAAGGGGGCCGTCACCGGGGTCGAATTCATCCGGATGGCGCTCGGCGAACCCGACGCGTCCGGACGGCGGCGCCCGGAACCGGCGCCCGGCACCGAGTTCACCATCCCGTGCGATCGCGTCCTCCTCGCGATCGGTCAGGGCCCCGACCTGACCTGGATCGGACCCGGATCGGATGGCCTCGAGGCTACCAAGCAGAAGCGGCTCAAGGCCGATGCCGTCACGTTCGAGACCGGCCGGCCGGGTGTCTTCGGGACCGGCGACGTGCGGATCGGCGCGGCGACCGTCGTCGCGGCCGTCGCCGAGGGCCGCCGCGCGGCGTACGCCGTCGACGCCTTCCTCAAGGGGATGGACCTGGCGGCGATCCGAACGCGCCAGACGCTCGCCGAGCCGCAGCCCGAGTTCCTGTCGATCGTGCCCTTCACCAGCGAGGCCAAGACGCCGCGCTACCGGATGGCGGCGCTCGACGCCGAGGAGCGCAATCACTCGTACATCGAATACGAGCTGCCCTACACGCGTGAGGACGCCGTCGCCGAGTCGACGCGCTGCCTGCAGTGCACCTGCGAGGCGATCGGCTTCTGCGACCTGCGCCGGCTCGGCATCGAATACGGCACGACGCTGCCGACCCTCGAGCCCCAGTACCACCAGGGCGCCGGCTATCGAAGCGTGACCGAGAACCGCTTCACGGGCGTCAACCACGACTACATCCGCGACGACTCACACGCCTTCATCCTGCGCGAGCCGTCGCGCTGCATCGACTGCGGCCGGTGCGCCCAGGTGTGCTCCGAGGTCGTCGGCGCCGCCTGCTACGACTTCATGCGGATCGGCTTCGACACGCTCGTGACGACACCGCTCGACATGAGCCTCAACGACACGCCGTGCGTCTCGTGCGGACGGTGCGCGGAGACCTGTCCGACGGGCGCGCTCATGCCCAAGCCGCGCGTCCTCCAGAAGTACGACGTCGACGAGAGCCGCTGCATCCTGTGCGGGATCTGCGTCGATGCCTGCCCGTACGACGCCCTCCGCGACGGCGCCGACTTCGAGCTCTCGCATACCAGCCGCCAGGAACCGATGATCGACCTGATGGCGATCGCCGCCATCGACCGCGAGACCGAGGTCACCTACATCCGGCGCGAGCGCGACTGGGCGACCCGCGCCGCGGCCGAGGGCCGCCTCATCGACACCGCCCGGATGCTGCCGATGCTGCCCCCGACGGTCACCGGCCTCCCCGCCGGCAACGGGGCAGGCAACGGGCATGGCCACGCACACGGGGATGGCCACGGCCACGGATCCGGCGGCGGGACGGCCGTCGAACCTGCACAACACGGGTAGGCCGCGAACGTGATGCGGCACCTGATCCCGATCCTTCTGGGGCTCATGATCCTGGGCATCGTCACCGGCGTCGCGGCCGTCATGATCGTCTTCCTCGGCCAGGATTGGGCCGACGCGCTGTTCTGGATCTTCGCCGCGGTGTTGATCGGCTCGGCGATCCTGGTGGTGACGATGCGCGACATCATCCGCTGCGGGCTGGCGATGATGGTCTGCTTCGGGTCGCTGGCGGGGATCTACGTGATCCTCGGCGCCCCGCTCCTCGCCGCGACCCAGGTGATCGTCTATATCGGCGGCATCAGCGTCCTGATCCTGTTCGCGATCATGCTGACCCAGACCAAGGATGCACCCGCCCGGCTGGTCTTCCAGACCCAGGCACTCCCCGCGGCGATCGCCTCGATCGTCATCGCGGTCGTGATCGCGCTCGCCATCGGTGCCACGGACTGGGGCGAGGCCGCGCACCGGATCCGGCTCGCCACGACAGACCTGTCCGAGGCGCTCTTCAACGGCTTCGTCCTGCCCTTCGAGATGGTCAGCGTCCTGCTGCTCGCCGCGGTGGTCGGCGGCGTCTACCTCGCCAAGCGCGAGAAGGACGGACCGTCGTGAGCGATTCGCTCGACGCGTATCTCGTCCTGTCGGGCCTGCTGTTCGCGATCGGCTCGTTCGGGTTCCTGGCCCGGCGCAACGCGATCAGCATGCTGATGTCGATCGAACTGATGCTCAACGGCGTCAACCTCGCGATCGTCGCGTTCGGCGCCTTCGGGGCCGGCGTCAAGGCCGCCGTCGGGGGCGTCCCGGCCGACCCGGGGGCGCTCGCCGCCCAGGGCTCGGTGGTCGCCCTGATGGTCATCGCCGTAGCGGCCGCCGAGGCGACGGTCGGCCTGGCCATCGTCATGGCCATCTACCGCAACAAGAAGACGCCGCTCGTCGATGAATACGACCAGATGAAGCAATGAGCCTCGAATCGTTGATCCCGGCGCTGGTCATCCTGCCATTGGCTGGGTTCCTGGTAACGGCGCTGGTCGGTCGGCGGCTGGGGAAGAGCGCGCACTGGATCCCGGTCCTGGCGATCCTCATCGTGTGGCTCATCTCGATGGGGCTGGTCTACCAGGTCCTGACCGGGGCGGCGCCGCTCCTGCCCGGATCGACCGACTCGCACGGCTACGTCGTCGACTGGTTCCGCTGGATCCCGGCCGACAACTTCGTCGTGAATGTCGGCTTCGTGGTCGACTCGCTCACCGCCTGCCTGCTCATCGTGGTCACCACGATCGGCCTGCTCGTCCACGTCTACTCCATCGGCTACATGAGCCACGACCCGGGCTACTGGCGCTTCTTCGCCTACCTCAACCTGTTCATGTTCTCGATGCTGCTGCTCGTCCTGGCGGCCAACTTCCTGGTCGTCTTCGTGGCCTGGGAGCTGGTCGGGCTGTGCAGCTACCTGCTCATCGGCTTCTGGTATGGCAAACAGTCCGCGGCGCTCGCCGCGAAGAAGGCGTTCCTGGTCAACCGCGTCGGCGATGTCGGATTCATCCTCGGGATCATGCTCATCTTCGTGAGCCTGGGCACGCTCGACATCCGCCAGGTGCTCGATCAGATCGGGACGCTCGACCCCACGCGGATCACGATCATCTCGCTGCTGATCTTCGCGGGGGCGATGGGCAAGAGCGCGCAGTTCCCGCTCCACGTCTGGCTGCCCGACGCGATGGAGGGCCCGACGCCGGTCTCGGCCCTCATCCATGCCGCGACGATGGTCAATGCAGGCGTTTACCTCATCGCCCGGACGAATCCGATCTTCGCGCACGCGCCGTCGGCGCTGGTGGTGGTCGCCGCGATCGGCATCTTCACCGCGATCCTGGCGGCCTCGATCGCGATGACCCAGACCGACATCAAGCGGGTCCTCGCGTATTCGACCCTCAGCCAGCTCGGCTACATGTTCGCGGCGCTCGGCGTGGGGGCGTGGACGGCGGCGATCTTCCACCTCATGACCCATGGCTTCTTCAAGGGCCTCCTGTTCCTCGGCTCGGGCTCGGTCATCCACGCCGTCCACGAGGAGCAGGACATGCGCCACATGGGCGGCCTGTCGCGGAAGATCCCGATCACCTACGTGACGATGCTCGTCGGCTCGCTGGCCATCGCCGGGATCCCGCCCCTTGCCGGCTTCTTCTCGAAGGACGAGATCCTGGGCGAGTCGCTCAAGCTCGGCTTCGCGTGGGTCTGGCTGATCGGTTTCATCGTCGCTGGCCTGACGGCGTTCTACATGTTCCGGCTGATGGGCCTGACCTTCTGGGGCACCTTCCGCGGCCCCAAGGAGGTCTGGGACAGGATCCACGAGTCGGCGCCGGTCATGACGATCCCGCTCATCCTGCTGGCCATCCCGTCGGTCTTCTTCGGGCTCTTCCTTGGGCTGCCGCTGGGCGCGAGCCGGATCGGCGAGTGGCTCGCGCCGATCTTCACCGAGGGCGAGGAGATCCTCCACGGTGGCGTCGCCGAACCGGCCTACTCGCTCTTCGGGGTCGACGGCGTCCTGATCATCGCCAGCGTCACGATCGCGACGATCGGGCTGGTCATCGCCTGGCGCCTGTTCGGCGTCGAGATCGGTTCGATCCGCATGCCGGCCCGCCCGGAGCGCGTCCGCGAG
>DAIOXD010000117.1:0-6278 GCA_036758145.1 Candidatus Limnocylindrales bacterium | reverse complement strand
TACGGTCTCGAGCACGACATCTACGAATGGACCCACCCGCACCTGGCCAAGTACGTGATGGCCGCCGGGATCGTGTTGTGGGGCGAGGACCATGTCAGCGCCACCAGCGATCTCGGCGTCCCCGTCCGCGCCGCCGCGGTCGAACCGAGACGGCTCGTCACGCCGCCCACGGCACCGACCACCGAACCCAGCCCGACTGCCAGCACCGGCGCGACGGCGGCCGCGGCGACGGTCCGGGCCGGCGAGCGGCTTCACGTCGCGACCGGGACGGAGATCCGCACCTACGACCTCCGGACGCGGGCGCTCATCTCGATCGTCGCGGCACCGGGCGCGTCGGCGCTCGCCGTCGACGAGACCGGCAACCAGCTCATCATCGGGTACGACGACGGCCGCCTCGCGACGCTCGATCTCGACCTCATCGGCGCTGGCGGCGTGGAGACGGACCTCCAGCCGGTCGACCTGGTGAAGGTCGACGGCCCCGTCGCGCATCTGTTCGTGACCGATGGCGGCGCACAGGTCGTGGCCGGGTCATCGGATCGGGTGACCTCGGTCGATCTCGCCGCCGGCAGCGTCATCGGCACGGTCGACCTGAAGGGCGTCGCCGACCTGGCGTCGGGCAGCTCCGGCAGCGCCCTGTTCGCCACGATCGACGACGTGAAGGATCCGAAGGCGGTCGCCTCGAGCATCGCCGACATCCTCAACACGAACGACGCGGCCCAGCTCGAGTCGAAGCTGGCGTCCGCCTCGCCCGGCACGACCGTCGTCCTCGGTGGGGCCGGGAGCGGCGACGCGAGGACCGCGCTCGACAAGGCGATCGCCGACGGGAAGCTGCCGGGGATCCGGGTGGACACCGTGAATCGCGTCGCGGTCGCGACCGCAGCCGGGGTCGCCTTCGTCGATCCCGAGCGCGCCACGCTCCTCTCGACGATCGACCTGACGGGTGGGGCGCACGGGCTGGCCCTCGTGACCGGCCTCGACAGCACCAAGCTGTACGCGACCTCGGGCGGCCCGGGCGACCCGAGCTATGACGTCATCGCGGTCGCCGGCTCCGCGGCGACGAACGGCCCGACCGACCAGGGCACGGGCCTCGGCCTCCAGCCGCTGCCGGGTCCCGGTACCTGGATCGCCTATGACGAGGCGAGCCAGCAGGTCCACATCCTGGGCCTCGCCCCCGGCGCGACCAGTGCCGGGCCGTGGACCGTCTACGTCGTCGAGCCACACGGCAATGCGGTGTACGCCGACGCGCGCCTCCCCGACGGCTTCGTGCCCGCCGCGTGGGGAGCGGACTTCAACCCGCAGTACCCGTCGGAAGATCGCCAGCAACTGCTGCTCTTCGATGGGGCCGGCGCCTCAGCCGCCATCGACACGGGTTCGCATGCGTTCGCGTGGCGGCTGCCGGGCGTCATCGCGGGCGCGATCACCGCGGCGCTCCTCTACCTGCTGACGCGGATCCTTTTCCGGCGCCGCCTCGTCGCGGGCCTCGTCGGTCTGTTCGTGATCGCGGACGGGATGTTCTTCGTCCAGTCCCGGATCGGGATGAACGACGTCTACGTGGGCCTGTTCATCGTCGCCGCCTACACCGTCTTCGCCGCCGTGTGGACGGGCTGGTGGAAGGGACGGACGGCGTTCTGGATCTCGATGCCGGTCGTCGGCCTCCTGCTCGGCCTGGCGCTCGCCAGCAAATGGGTGGCGGCCTACGCGATCGGCGCGCTGCTGCTGCTCATCCTGATCCGGAGCGCGCTCGGTCGCGTCCTGGCGATCCTGGGGATGATCGGGATCACCTCGATCCTCGGCTACATGGCGATCAGCGTCCCGGCTGCCACGCCCGGCGGCGACCCGGGGCTCGGCAACCTGACCTTCCTCCTGATCATGGTCGCCCTGACGCTGCTCGCCGTCGTGGTGGCGGTCGTCCACCCGATCGCCTGGACCGACGACGAGATGCGCTTCGCGATCGGGACCCCGGCCGCGCTGGGAGCGCTCGTCTTCTTCGGGGCGCTGGCGACAGGCAAGCTGAGCAGCAAGCTGACGATCGGCTCGCAGGCAGTCACGCCCTTGATCCTCGCGATCGTGCTCGCGCTCGGTTCGCTGGTCGTGGTCGGTCTCTTCTGGCTGGGCGGCCGTCTCGGGTTCGGACCGCTCGCACCACCGCCGGCACCCGACGACCCCATCCGCCTCCTGGATCCACCCGGGCCACCGGCCGAGGGCTGGCTGCGCCCGGGCTGGCTGCTCGGGATCCCGGTCGTCTGGGCCCTCGTCTGCCTCATCGCGCTGCCGGTCGCGGTGTACGTCGTCAGCTACATCCCGTGGGCGCTGATCGAGAACCACCAGCTCATCCCGGGCTGGCCGCCCGGGCACAGCGGCCAGACCCTGCTCGACCTGACCGGCCAGATGTACGGCTACCACAACGGCCTGGCCGACGCGCATCCGGCGTCGTCCCCGTGGTGGGCCTGGCCGTTCGACCTGAAGCCGGTCTGGTTCTACCAGGAGAGCCTCGCGGCGGGGACCTCGGCGGCGCTCTACGACGCGGGCAGCCTCGTCATCTGGTGGATGGGCATCCCGGCGATGGCCTTCGTGTCATGGATGGCCTTCAAGCGCCGAAGCCTGGGCCTGACGATCATCGCCATCGGGTTCGCGGCCCAGTGGATCCCGTGGGCGCGGATCGACCGAGCCGCCTTCCAGTACCACTACTACACGGCGCTCCCGTTCGTGGTGATGGCCCTCGCCTACTTCGCCGCAGAGCTGTGGCACGGGGCGTCGCGCCATGCCTGGGCGCTGGCGCGCATCGCGGGCGGGATCGCCATCCTCGGTCCGGCGCTGATGTGGCTGCTCGACCGACCCCTGTGCGGGTTCGTCGGGGTCGACCGGGTCAACCCCGGGTCCCAGGCCTGCCCGGCGGTCATCCCGGAATTCGTCCTGACCGAGCGCAGCGCCGTGCTGGCCGTGGTCATGGGCGTCGGGTTGATCGTGATCGTCCGTCTCTTCCTGGCCTTCCAGTCCGACGACCTCCGCGAGGGCGCCAGGGAGTTCGTCTCGTCGGCGCTGGGCCGGCTCGTGGCCGCGGGCGCCATCTTCATCGGCGCGCTGCTCGTGACAGCCCTCCTGCCCGACACCGCGATCCTCACCCTCACCAACATCCCGGTCGATCCGATCGCCCTCGTGGTGGCCATCCCGCTCGGCTACCTGGCGCTCCAGGTCTTCGCCTCGAGGGACGCCCGCCGGTTCGTCGTCGGGTTATGCGTCGCGGTGGTCGGCTGGTTCGCCATCCTCTATCCGAACATCAGCGCCCTGCCGCTCCCGGCGGCGGTCGTGGCCGCCTACCAGGGGATCCTGCCGACCTACCTGTATGCGTTCCAATTCCCGGTCAGCACCGTGACCCGCGGCGGGAACACGCCGGTCTTCACGCCGATGTTGGCGATCCTGGTGGTCGCCCTGGTCGTGACCTGCCTCGTCGTCGCCTATTCGGCCTGGGTCTGGAGACTCTCGCTGGCGGAGGCCGCCGCGGCCGAGGGCAAGCCCGACGACGCCGAGGGCCTGGCCCGGAGCGGCGGCGCCTGAGGGACCGCCGAGCGGAAGTCCGGGGGGAGCGAGCCGGTCGCCGCGAGGCGACGGATGACGAAGCCGTAGTAGTCGTCGACCTTGGCGGTCACCCGGGGCCAGCTGAACTCCTCGGCGCGGATGCGGCCTGCGGCGCTCATCTCCGCCCGCAGGTCCGAGTCGTCGAGCAGCCTGGCGATGGCGGTCGCCAGTTCCTTGGGTTCGTGCGGCGGGACCAGGAGACCCTCGCGACCGCGCCGCACGACGCCCTTGTAGCCGTGGATGTCTGACGCGACGATCGGGGCGCCGGCCGCCATCGCCTCGAGCAGCACGATCCCGAACGATTCGCCGCCGGTCGCGGGCGACGCGAAGACGTCGGCCGTCCGGAAGAGCTGGGCCTTGTCGCCCTCCGAGACGCGCCCGAGGAATTCGACGGCCTTGAGCCCCCGCGTCGCGACGTAGCGCCGAGCCTCGCGCTCCTGGGGTCCCGAGCCGACGACCAGCAGCCGGTCCTCGTACCCGGTCCGGCGCAGGATCCGGTGGGCCTTGAGCAGGTCGAGCAGGCCCTTGCGCGGCTCGTGCCGGCCGACGAAGAGGACATTGGGCGTGCCGTCCTGCCAGCGCGCCAGTGGCACTGCCCCGGCGAAGCGCGGCACGTCGACGCCGTTGGGGATGACCTTGTAGTCGCCGGGGAAGAACCGGTCGATGAAATGGCGCGCCGCGGCACTGACCGCGATCCGGCCGTGGAGCCGGGCGGCGTGGCCCATCATCACCCGGCTACCGAGCTCGTACGACGGCGAGAAGCCCGCGTAGGCGTGGAACGTCGCGACGTTGACGCTGTTCGACTCGCGCAACAGGAAGAGCGACAGGAACGGCACGAACGGTTCGTGGAGGTGGAGGATGTCGAACCGCTCGCGGGCGAGCAGTTCGCGGACCTGGCTGAGGTAGCGCGGCGAGAAGGTCAGGGTGCCCATCGAGCCGTTGAGCGGGACGCTGAAGCCGACCCCGATGCGCAGGATGTCGCCCTCGGAGGCGCGCTGCGGGCCGTGGCTGGCGGTGATGATCCGGACATCGTGGCCGCGCAGCCGGAGGTTCTGGTAGAGATGCCGGACGTGCTGGGCGACACCCCCGGAGTCCGGGTAGATATAGGGGCACACGAGGCCGATCTTCATCGATCGCCCTTCTCGCCGAGGTCGGGGACCTCGAAGCGCGGCGGCCGCCGTCGGCCTCCGGGGTAGCCGTGGTCCCGGCCGGTGCCGTCTCGGCGCACCCGGCCCGCCACCTCGTCGCGGGCGTCGCGGGTCCGCTTGCGGAGCTGGTGCCCGAACGTGCCGAGTTGACCGGCCGTCGCGTGGAACGTGCCGGCGTGCTCGGTGGCGCGCGTCTCGATCGCCCGGCGGAGGTCGGCGGCGTCGGCCCCCGGGAAGGTCGTCCAGCCGCTCCCGATGGCGGCGAGGGCGTGGGCGTCGCTGTTGCCGATATGGGCCAGGCCGTGGAGGTCGGCGAACTGGACCACGCGGCGGTGCCACGGCTTGCCCAGCGCGGTCGGATTGAAGGTCTCGACCCCGTCGGGATGGGCGCCCGGATCCGGGTCGTCGAGGAGCCGGCGGAGCATCCAGCCCTGGGCGCACAGCGGGTACGGCACGAGCGGGTGGGCGGGGATGGCGAGACCGCCGGCCTCGTGGATCGCGAGGATCGTCGTCCGGAGCGAACGGTAGGGCCGGATGGGCCGGTCGAGATAGAGCCCCAGGAGGTGGCCGCCGAGGGTCGTGACCTCCTCGCCCACGACGACCTCGGCCCGCAGGCCGCGGTCGCGCGCCATGGACCGCGCGGCGATCGCCGCATCGACCCGTTCATGATCGGTGATCGCGATGACGTCGAGGTCGGTCTCGCGTTCGACGTGGTCGAGGATCGCCTCGATCCCGGCCGTGCCGTCGCTGGCGAGGGAGTGGATGTGGACGTCCGCGCGACCGCGCGGCGCCGGGTTGGCGGTTGGCCCCGTCGTGCCGGTCACATCGCTCATGCCGCGGCTCCCGCGCCGGCCGCTCGCTCGCCGGCCGCCTCGGCTTCGAGGTCCGGCCAGATCGGGAAGAAGACCGCCCACCACTGCTCGGGGGCGTCGGCGATGAGCTCCTCGAAGGCGGTCGCCAGGCGGGTCATCGTGGTCGTCACCTTCTCACGGCGGGTGCCCTCCGCCGGGACGTCGATCGGGATGATCTTCCCCAGGAAATGGCCGGGCGGCCCGCCTCGGCGGACCGTCAGGGCATACGTCGGGACGCCCGTCTCGACCGCCAGCATGGCCGGGCCCATCGGCATCGTGGCCGGTGCCCCGAAGAGCGGGATGGTCGTCCCACCACCGGTCAGGTCGCGGTCGCCGACGAGCCCGACGGGGATGCCGTCGTGGAGCGCCTTGGTGAGCTCCCGGCGGGCCGCCCGCAGGCCGACCAGGCGGACCCCGGCCACGCCCCGGGTCCGCTCGAAGTAGGCCTGCAGGCCCGGGTCATCGATCGTCTCCATCGGGGTCACGGTCTCGCCCACCTGGAAGGCGAGGAAGAAGGCCGCCATCTCGACGGACCCGAAATGCAGCCCGACGAAGAGGACCGCCTTGCCCCGGACGATGGCCTCGGCGATCAGTTCCGGGGTCTCGAGCTGGAGACGCTCGTCGACGTAGGCCGCCGTGATGCGAGGACCCCGGGCGACCTCGACGTAGTACCGCGCCGCGTGGCGGAACGCCGAACGGACGA
>DAIOXD010000116.1:0-6329 GCA_036758145.1 Candidatus Limnocylindrales bacterium | reverse complement strand
AGCGTATCGAGGACCCGGTCGGCATCGGGCCGGCCGCCACTGGCACGGATGAGCAGGGCGATGAGCACCGGGAGCCCCGCCAGGAGCACGAGCAGGATCGTCCGTCGCCGGCCGAGCAGCCCGCGCAGGGTGACCTCGATGATGGTCGCCAGGATGCTCATCGGCGGACCAGGTAGGAGAAGACGCTCTCGAGCGAATCGTCGGTCGGCGCGACCTCGAAGAGCGTCACCGCGTTCGACTTCGCGACGCGTGGCAGGGCTCGGGTGAACGCCTCGTAGTCGGCCGTCCGGATCGCCACTCGCCCACCCGCAAGCTCGGCCCCGAAGACCGATGGGTCGGCCATCAGCGCGGCCGCCAGTCGCCGGTCGTCCGAGGAGCTGACCGTGAAGGTGTGCGGCCGGTCGGTCATCAGGCGCCGGATCGAGCGGAAGTCCCCGGCCGCCGCGAGGCGCCCTGCGTAGACCACGAGGACCGAATCGGCCAGGCGTTCGACCTCCTCGAGGATGTGCGATGAGAAGAGGATCGTCCGGCCCTCGGCCGCCATCGAGCGCAGGAGCGACATCATGTGCAGCCGCTGGCGGGGGTCGAGACCGTTGAACGGCTCGTCGAGGAGCAGGATCTTCGGGTCGTGGACGAGGGCACCGGCCAGCTTGGCGCGCTGGCGCATCCCCTTCGAATAGGTCCCGATCGGCCGGTTCGCCGCGTCGGTCAGGTCGACCGTGGCGATCGCCCGTTGCGCGGCGGCCTCGAGATCTGCGAGGCCCTGGAGTCGGGCGTTGAGCCGCGCGAAGCCGAGCCCGGTCAGGTACGGGTGGACCGCCTCGCGCTCGGGGACGAGGCCGATGTGCCGGTACATCTCGGGTCGTCGCCAGGCCGTGGCGCCCTCGACGAGGACGCGCCCGGCCGACGGAGCGAGCAGCCCGGCCATCAGATGGAGCAGCGTCGACTTGCCGGCGCCGTTCGGGCCCAGCAGTCCGGTCACGCCGGCGCCCAGGCCGAACGAGATGTCGTTGACGGCCACGACATTGCCGTACCAGCGCGAGACGTGGTCGAGCTCGAGGGCCGGCGGGGTCGGGGCCGTCATGTCGCGATCCGCAGGTAGCGCCGGACCGTCAGGACGATCGAGGCGACCAGCCCGACCGCGGCGGCCGCGACATACGCCCAGCCGGGGAGGTCGACCGAGGCCACGACCGCGTCGCCCGAGACCGAGCCGAAGATCGCGGCGTTCGTGCCCTCGAGGATGTCGCCCGGGCTTAACAGGACGATCGCGCGGGCCAGGTCCTGGCTCGTCTGGCTGCCGATGATCCCGACGACGATCGGCGGGATGATGGAGACGGCGATGATCGCCGCGGTCGCGTAGGCGCGCCGTGGCGTCCAGGCGGCGATCAGGCCGGCGAGTCCGCCGAGGAGCCCGGCGACGAGCAGTCCCTGGAGCAGGAAGTGCGGGACCTGCCCCAGCTCCGCGCCGAGACCGGTCGCCGGGTCCGGAGCGACGAGCACCCGGCCAACAAACAGGACGAGGTATGGCGTGAGCTCGACGACGAGCAGGGCGACGATGAGACCGCCGACCCGCGCCAGGGCGTAGTCGACCCGGGTGAGGACCCGCGTGAAGTAGAGCGGCAGCACCCCGTACCGCTGGTCGCGACCGAAGAGCTCCGGCGCCTGGGCCGCGCAGAACAGCATGATCAGGACGCTGACCAGGTCGTGATAGCTCTCGTAGCGGATCGGCGAAGCGTTCTCCAAGGCGCCGCCGCCTGCCTGCTTGGCGAGCGAGGCGAAGCCGACCGCGATGACCGCCGGCAGGATCGCGAGGGCGGCCAGGACGAACGGTGGGATCTTCGCCCGCCCGCCGCGCCCGATCCCGTAACAGGCACGAAGCGTCTGGTAGAACAACGCCAGGACCGCGCTCCGGCGTCCGAGCCGCGGGCCGATGTACCCCTGGTAGCCGAGGTCGTAGATGCTCCCGCCTGGGCCCCTCGCCGACGTCGGGGCGCCGCTCACGCGGGACCCTCGCGGAAGAGGTCCTCGAGGCTCTGTCGACGCTGCTCGAGTCGAACGAGCGGGAGCCCGAGTTCGGCGATCGCGTCGCGGACGAGGTCGTATTGGCGATCCTCGCTGACCGCGAGCAGGACGGTCCGCCCGTCCGCCACAGCCTGCAGGCCGTGCGCGGCGAGTGCCGCGGAAAGGGCCTCGGCGCCCTCCTCGACCTCCACGGCCAGCACCCCGGTCCGCTCGGTGAACGAGCCGAGCGGCGCAGCCCGGAGCAGGTGCCCGGCATCGATCGCGACGAGGAAGTCGCAGACGCGCTCGATCTCGCCCAGGAGGTGGCTGGCGACGATGACCGCGATCCCGAACTCGGTGCCGGTCCGCTTCACCAGCGCGAGCATCTCGTCGCGACCGGCCGGGTCGAGGCCGTTGGTCGGTTCGTCGAGCAGCAGCAATCGTGGCCCGTGGACGAGCGCCTGGGCGAGCTTGACCCGTTGCTTCATCCCGGTCGAGTACCCGCCGATCGCGCGGTAACGCTCCTCGTAGAGCCCGACGTGCCGCAGCACCTCGGCCGTGCGTTCGCGCGCCGCGGCGCGCGGGAGGCCGGACATGCGCGCCATCTCGGTGACGAAGTCGGTCGCCGATGCGTCGGGCGGGAGGCAGTCGTATTCGGGCATGTAGCCCACGAACTGGCGGATCGTCGTGCCCTGCGTGCGCACGTCGAGGTCCATCACGGTGGCCTCGCCCGACGTCGGCTCGAGCAGGCCGAGCAGGATCTTGAGGAGCGTGCTCTTGCCCGCCCCGTTGGCACCGACCAGACCGATGATGCCGGGCTCGAGGTCGAGGGTCAGGCCGTCGAGGGCAGTGACGCCGCGCGGATATCGCTTGGTCAGGTCACGAAGGGCGATCAGGCTCATGCCTTCTCAGGGTAGCCGCTCAGCGGAAGGCGAAACTCTTGATCACCGGGTCGGCCACCTTGCGGATCGCATCGATGGTCGAGTTCTCGGCAGGTTCGACGGCGATGACGAGCGGCCCGTCGCGGCCATCCACGACGGTCACGCGCGTCGTCCCGACCGGTTCGAGATAGAAGGTCTGGGTGCTGGTCCCGAAGAGCGCGACCCGGTCGGGGCCGGTCGGGGTGAGGTCCACGACGGTCGACTTGCGCTTGTCGACGTGCCCCTGCGCAGGTTTGCCGGCCGCCACACCGTCGGTCTCGATGCATGTCTCGACCAAGGACCGGGCCGACGTCGGCGCCTCGGTCGCGACACCGTGCGGATAGACCGCGGTGATGCCGCTCGCGAAGGTCATCGAGCCCTCGGTCCGATCGAGGACGAACATGTCGGGCTCGGAGACGGAGACCGACCATCCGGCGCCGAGGACGAAGTGGACCGGCGGGGCGAATTTGGAGGGCTCGTACGTGCCCGGATCGAGACCGCAGGCGATGCCGAGGAACGGATCGCACAGGTCCCGCGCGCCGCGCGTGGGCGTGTTCGGGGGCGGCTTGGGCGTCGGTTTCGGGGCGGGAGTCGGGTTCGGCGCCTTGCTCGGCGCGGAAGTCGGTTGCGGGGTCGGGGTCGCGACGACCGTCGCGCGCGGTGACGGGCTGGCCAGCCCGAGCAGGCCGGCGTCCCCCCGCCCGGACATGGCGGCGACCAGCAGGGCCCCCGCGACCACCGCGACGACCACGAGCAGGACGACCATCGGGGCGGCGATCGCCGGCGGAGCATTGCGGACCACGGCGGCCCTCGATGGTCGAGGGATCGCGGGTGGCACCGGCGATGCACCCCCCGAACCCGCGGCAGCCCCGGCGGCCGCGGCTGCTGCGGCGCCCGCAACCAGGGCCGCCGTATGGACCTCGACAGTCGGGCTCGAAGGATCCGGGTAGGCGACGATGGGCTCCAACGCGGCGGCCAGCGCGTTGCCGTTCGGGTATCGCCGCGCCGGGTCGGCGTCGAGCGCCCGGACGACGACGGCGTCGAGCGCCACGGGGACGCCCGGACGGATCGCACGCGGCGATGGGGCCGGGGCATCGATCCTCGCCGTGGCCAGGCTGGCTGTCGTATCGCCGCTCCAGGCGCGTTGCCCGGTCAGCGATTCATACAGGACCAGGCCGAGGCTGTAGACGTCGGAGGCCGCGGTGGTGGTCTCCCCCTTCGCCTGTTCGGGGCTGAAGTAGTGGACCGAGCCGAGCGTCGTGCCGGGGATCGTCCCCTCGGCGTCGGCCGAGAGGCGGGCGATCCCGAAGTCGGTGACCATCGCCCGGCCGTCGCGCGCGAGCAGGATGTTCCCGGGCTTGACGTCACGGTGGACGATGCCACGTAGGTGCGCGACGCCCAGGGCACGGGCGACATCCAGCCCGATCCGCGCCGCCTCGGACGGTGCGAGCCGGCCGACCCGCTTGAGCCTCGCGGCGAGATCCTCGCCATCGATCAGCTCCATGACCAGGAACGGCTGGCCGTCATCCGTCCCCGTCTCGAGACAGGCGATCAGGTTCGGGTGCCGCAGGACCGTCGCCGCCAGCGCCTCACGACGGAAGCGCATCGAGAGATCGGCGTCCGCGACCACCTCACGCCGGAGCAGCTTGACCGCCACGGGGCGATCGAGGTTGGTGTCCAGCGCCCGGTGGACGGTCGCCATCCCGCCGACGCCGATCACCTCGCCGAGCCGGTACCGCCCGGCGACCAGACGCCCGACATCGGGGGTCGCGGGCGTGGGATCGCGGGGCTGCGTCACCGCGCGACGATAGCCGAGGTGCGTCGAATCGGTTCCTCGGCCCGGTGACGTCGTGCACCGCAGCACGCCGCCCCAGAGCCCACCGCTCCCCTGCAGTTCGCCCTGGCATCGGGGGGTCTGACCCATGGCCGTTGGGTCGAAGGTACGGGACCGGATCTGCGACGACGCGGCCGATACTCGGGGTCGGGACTCATCCCATGTCCGGATCATCCGGACGAGCACGTCCGTATCCGGGGGGAAGGAGACAGCTCGATGTTGCATCGAATCCGAAACACATGGCTGGCAGGAGGCGGAGCGCTGCTCCTTGTCCTGTCGATGAGCGGCCTGGCCGGCGCCGCCAACCTCGTGACCGACACGACCACCGCTCCCGCCTTCGTGGACGTCAACGGCAACGGCATCGCTGATACCTGCGAGACCGCCGCCGCGCCCGACACGATCGCGGCCGCCGCCGCCTTCACCGCGGCGGATCTCGACGCCAACGGCACGATCTCGGTGTCCGAGGCCGCGCAGAGCGGCTGGGTCGGTGGCGTCAACTGCAACCACGGCGGCTATGTCAGCTCGGTCGCTCAGACGTCGACCGACACGTGTGATCAGGCCACAGGCGACTCGCAGGACGCGACGGACACGACCGAGAACGCCAACGAAGACTCGACCGACGGCTCCGGCGAGGACGCGGCCGATCAGACCACGGACACCTCTACCACGACCGTCTCCACGGTCACGACCACGACCACAACGACTACGCCGACCTGCAGCCAGGATTCGACGGACACGACCGCTCCAACGACCGCGGTCTGCCCGGTCGTCACTCCGGTCGCTCCCGTCGGGGGCACGGCGCCGGTCGTCGATACGGCACCGAACGCCCACGGGCTGGCGGTCTCCACGGTCGCCCAGTCAGCGGCCGTCGGCGGCAAGAACTGCAACCACGGCGGCGCGGTGAGCGAGGCGGCCCATGCGGCTCACGGACTAACCGCGGACAAGGCCAAGGCGGCCGCTCATCTGGCCAGGCACCAGGGCAAGGGCCACAAGCACTAGGGAACGCACGCCGCTGGTCCCTCGGATCGGCGGCCCGCACCGCACGATGCCGGGCGAACGAATCGCCCGGCATCTCTGCGTTCTGGATCAGGATCTGGAGCGGGAGACGAGGTTCGAACTCGCGACATGCAGCTTGGAAGGCTGCCGCTCTGCCAACTGAGCTACTCCCGCGTTCGCCAATCGTAGCCGAAGATCGCGCGGGCCCGACCGGCCTGACCGTCGATCACCTGCGCACGATCGGGAGCCCAACCCCGGAGAGGCCGGCCTCGGTGACCTAGGCAGCCGCCCGCTACGAAGCCGGTCATCGGTCGAATTCCGCGTAGCCCGTCGGTCGAATGACCGATGACCGCCCGGGCACGTCCATCCATCGTTGCAGCAGCGGTAGCCGGGCGCGGACCCGGGCCGGCTGACGGAGGTGTACGGATGGCGACATTCATGGATGTCCACAGCGGGTTCGTCGGCGTGACGGCCCAGCAACTCAAGGAGGCGCACGAGCGCGACCTCGCGATCGAGAAGGACGAGGGCGTGCATTTCGAGCGCGCGTGGCTCGATCCCGAGATCGGCAAGGTGTTTTG
>DAIOXD010000115.1:0-6333 GCA_036758145.1 Candidatus Limnocylindrales bacterium | reverse complement strand
GGGCCGCGCGTCGCGGACGACCCCGACTCGCTGTGTCGAGCGGAGCTGCGGCTCGAGGGGCCGCGAGGTGCCTGGACGGCCCGATTCGCCTCGCTCATCTCCGACGATCCCCGCGCCCTGCACTGGGATACGGCTGGCTTGCTGGTCGTGGCCTACGGCTTCCACACGTACGGCCTCGAGGTCGCGTCCGGGGACTCGCGCTGGGAGCATCGGTCGGCGACGCCGATCCTGGCCCTGCTGGGATCGCCGAGACTCGCCCATGTCATCGTCCAGGCGGAGCTCGAGACGTTCGCCATCGAACCGGACGGGACGGTCGCCTGGCGGCTAGCGCACTCGGACGTGGTCACCGCGGCCGACCTGGTCGGCGGGCGTCTCGTCCTCATGAGCTTCACCGGGCAGGCGATGGCGCTCGACCCGGCGACCGGGCGCTCGGCCGCCTGACGTCCGGCCGCGGCCTGACGTCCAGCCGCGGCCGTGGTTCGATATGCGGCTGAGTAATGAGATCGAGGCTGCGCACGCTTGGCCGGGACATGGTTTCGACAGAAGTCGTCTGTGGCCACGCTCATTGGGGCCGGTCTTGATTACTCAGCTGCATATGTGGGTCCGCCGCGGGCCGGGCCTCCGCCGTCGCGGCCTGGCGCCTCCGCCTTGCCGCCTTCGCGCCGAGGCTGTGGATAACCGGTGGACAACTCCCGCGAATGACGCCAAAACGGTGGACGATCCGGATTGACCGGGTCGGGCCACGGCCCTTACGGTTCGGGCAGCCCGGAGAAGCCAAGCGCCACTAACGGCTGAGATCGCCTCAAGGCCCACGTGTCGTAGAGGTTCCTTCGGGCCCTTTCGTCCCCGACGCGTATCATCGCGGCCGTGTCTCCCCTCATCCCCCTGATCGCCGGTTTCGTCGCGCTCGTCGCGGGCGTGATGGTGCTCCGGACGTACGGCCCGAACTATCGGATCGGGCGCCTGCTGGCGTCGACGCCCGAGGTCAGTGTGGCTGAAGCCCGGTCGTTGGCCGCCGGGCGGGCACGGTACGTCCGCATCCAGGGCCGGATCGACGCAGAGGACGAGTTCGAGGACGAGGTCCACCGGCCGCTGGTCTTCCGGCGAACGCGCCTCGAGGTGCTCCGCGATGGGCGATGGGTCGCCTTCGAGGACCGCCGCGAGCGTGTGCGGTTCGAGGTCCGCGAGGGTCTCGACGCGATCGTCGTCGACGACGCCGCGCTCGACACAGGGCTCGTCGTGGTCCCCCGCGAATCGGTCGGGACCGCGGCCGACGTAGCCGACCGCGTGCCACCCGCGACGCCCTCCACGACACCGGTCCGGCTCCGGGTCGACCAGGTCTCCTCGGTCGAGCATGCCATCGTCCTCGGCGTTCCGGGTCTCGATCCGACCGGCGAGCCGCTCCTGTCGGCGGGTCTCGGCCGGCCGCTCGTGCTGACCACACTGGACGCCGGGGAGGCGATGCGGGTCCTCGCGCAGGGCCGGCCGCAGCGAATCCTGGTCGCCACCCTGTGCCTGGCCGGTGGCCTGCTCCTGGTCACAGTGGCGCTCGTGCTGGCCCTCGTCGGGACGATCTCGTGAGCCACGGGTGGGCGCGCCCTGGGCGAGTGGCCGGGACCATCCTGGCCGCCCTCCTGTGGTTGGCTTTCGCGTTGGCCGCGTCGGCCGCCTCCCCGAGCCCGGGGCCCGCGACCGGTGGCGATCCGCGCAGCTCCGGACAGGGCCCGGGACTCGTCGGCGATCCCGCCTTCGCGCTCCTCGCGGTCGTGGCGATCGGCCTGGGCACGGTCGCCGGAACCCTCATCTACGTCCGGCTGACCGCCCGAACGCGACGCTGAAGCGACTGCCCCAGCGGCCGGCGTGACTTCCCGGACGTCGCCCAAGGCGCCACTCGACGCGCCAGGACCATCGGACTATTGGCAAGAACTGTGAGATTGGTAGTCTCGGCGCATCAACTTCACATTTCCTCAATGAGCGATGCCGATCACCCTCCCGCCAAGACCCACGGATGCGACCCTGTCGGTCACCAAGGCCGCCAGGCTGCTGGGCGTGCACCCGAACACGATCCGGGCGTGGAGCGATGCCGGCCGGCTGCGCTACTACCGGATCAACCCGCGTGGGGATCGCCGGTATCGACTGGGTGACCTCCAGCGCTTCCTGGCGGCCGCCGAGACCGGAGCCGTGGATGGCGCCATGGCCGTCCCGACGGCGCCCTGGGGCGGCCGGCGCACGGTCGATCCCACCAGCGCCGCCCGATTCGCGCAGGCGACGCGCGGGCACGAGCCCGCTCTGGCCGATCCACTCGACGTGGAGCACCACCGCCTCGACCTGACCGTGGCATCGACGATCAGCCGCCTGATCAACGCCGGCGACGATCTCGATGACACCCTCCAGGCGGCCGTCCGGGCCGTTCGGGACGCCTACGGCCACCACCTCGTCGCGGCATGGGAATACCGCGGCGATCGGGTCGTGCCGCGCGTCTTCGCCGGCGCCGACGTCGCCAGCCCGCACCGTCTCGTCGATCTCCCGGCACGCTTCGGCATCTTCGGCAAGACGCTCGACCTCGCCGAGGGCCGGGACCGGACGAGCCGAGCGCCGCTGCCCGGCGTGCTGCTCGACGACACGGCCGACGCTGTGGCGCTCTCCGTCTTCGGGGACGGCCGCCCGGAACTGGCCGTCGCGATCCCGGGCCAGCACGCGCCCTGGGGTGTCCTGCTCATCGTCGGCGAGACGCCGGGATCGCTCGGCGCCCGCGATCTCGACATGGCACGCGTCGCCGCCGACGGGCTCGGTGCGATCGTGACGGGCGCCCAACACGCTGACGAGGTCGCCCATCTGCTCCATCGGGCCGAGGCCCTTCGCCGGGTCGCCGGCGACATCGGCAGCCGGCTCGACCTCGATCGCATCCTGTCCGGTCTCGTCGATCACGCGATGGTGCTCTTCGAGGGCGACCGGGCCGCGGTCTTCCTCCAGCAAGAGGACGGGCGGATCGTCGCCGACGTCAGCCGCGGGCTCTCCGCCGCCTTCCTCGCGAGTGTCCGCGAGTTCCCGGCCCGCTCCCTGCCGACCGCCGCCGTGGCTGCGCGCCGGCCGCTGTTCTCGGTCGACTACCGCAACGATCCCCGCGGCGAGGATGTCCGCGCCGCGGTCGTCCAGGAAGGCTTCGACACGCTGTGCACCGCTCCCCTGCTCGACGGGACCCAGCTGCTCGGTTTGCTCAACGTCTATCACGACCGGCCGCACGCGTGGACCGCCGACGAGCTCGACACGATCGGCGCACTCGCGGCCCAGGCCAGTGTCGCCATCCGGGCCGCGCAGGACTTCGACCGGATGGCCACCTGGGCGGCGCAGCTCCAATCGATCCAGCAACTCGGCGCGCGGCTGAGCCGCCTCTCGAGCACCGCCGAGATCGGTGAATCGATCGCCACCGAGCTGCGCCAATTGATCGATTACCACAATGCGCGCGTCTACCGCCTGGTCGATACCGACCTCATCCCGGTGGCGATGCAAGGGCAGGTCGGCGAATACGTCGATGAGACGCCTGATCAGCTGCGGGTGAAGCTGGGCGAAGGGATCACCGGCTGGGTGGCCGTCAACCGGATCGCCCAGAACCTGGGGAACGCCGCGGCGGATCCCCGCGCGAGCACGGTCCCGGGAACGCAGGACGATCTCGACGAGTCGATGCTCCTCGCGCCGATGACCTTCGACGACCAGGTGCTCGGGGTCCTCGTCCTCTCGAAGCTCGGGCTCAATCGCTTCAGCGACGACGACCTGCGGCTGCTCGTCATCTACGCGAGCTTCGCCGCCCAGGCGATGGCCAACGCCGACACGACCGAACGGCTGCGCAAGCAGACCCTCGCCCTCGAGCAACAGCTGCGCGGCCAGCGCGAGCTCCTCCAGATCACCGAGTCGATCCTGACCACGCTCGACGCGCCCGGCGTCCTCGAGAGCATCACCGATCGCCTCGGCCGGCTGATCGTGTGCGACATCGTGGCGATCGAGGTGCTCGACCCGGCGACCCGCATGCTGACCCCGCTGACCGCCCGCGGGATCCACGCCAAGGAGGGCCTGGAGCCGTGGGCCCAGGGCGAGACGGGGGTGGCGACGTGGGTCGTCGAACACAACGAGCCGGTCTTCATCAGCGACGAGCGCCACGATCCGCGCGTCAACCAGTGGCGTAGCGACGCCGGCGAGCTGGATGGCAGCCTCATCGTCGTCCCGCTGCGCGGCCGCGGCGGCGCGATCGGCGTGCTGATCATCGAACGACTGGGCGCCGGCAACACCTTCTCGCCGGAGGAGTTCGACCTGGTCCAGCTGTTCGCGGCGCAGGTCTCGATCGCGCTCCAGAACGCGGAGGTCTTCCAGGCGGTCGAGATCCGGGCACGGACGGACGACCTCACCGGTCTGCTCAACCACGGCACGTTCCAGGAGTGGCTCGAGCGGAGCGTCCGCGACGACTCGCCGTTCAGCCTGATCATGCTCGACCTCGACGACTTCCGGAACGTCAACAACGACCTCGGTCACCAGGCCGGCGACACCCTCCTGCGCCGCATCGCCGATGGCCTCGTCCGGGCCGGCCGCGAGACCGACCTCGTCTTCCGCTATGGCGGCGACGAGTTCGCGTTCCTGCTCCCCGGCACGGAAGAGGCGGGCGCCCTCCAGGTCGCCGAGCGCGCGCGCGCCGCCGTGGCCGCGACCGACGGCGCCGTCAGCGCCTCGATCGGGGTCGCGACCTTCCCGCAGGACGGCGCTTCTGCGACGGAGATCCTGCTGGCCGCCGACCGGGCCTGTTACGTGGCCAAGCGCGGCGGCCGCGACCGCGTCGCCACCGCGGCCGAGGGCCGCGCCAAGGCCGCGGAGCTGTCGCTCCAGCCACCCACGCCGGTCGACTCCGCGGTGCCCCCGGCGGCCTGACCGGCGTCACCCGGCTCGCTGCCAAGGCGTCACCATGGACGAGATGCGCACTCGCGGACCGTGGACCGGGGTCCCGGCCATCGTCCTGTTGCTGACCGTCGCCGTGCTGGCCAGCGCGTGCGTCCCGGACCCGACCAACCGCCCGTCTTCGAGTTCCGCCGAGGCGACCCCGACGCTCGTCCCGACGCCCGCCGGACCGACCCCGACCCCGTCATTCGTCCGGCCCACGCCCACCCCGCTGCCCACCTTCATGACCTACAAGGTCGTGACCGGCGACAGCCTCGACAAGATCGCGAAGCGGTTCGGGACCAGCGGGCGGAGCATCGCCTACTGGAACCGGGCGACCTATCCGTCGCTCGACCCGGACTCGAGCACCTACCGGCCGAACTACCTGAAGCTCGGCTGGAACCTCGTCCTCATCCCGCACACCGAGGTCGATCCGGAGAACCTGCCGAACCTGCCCCCGACCGGGGTACCGAGCGGAGGCTGACCGGGCCGCGTCGTCAAGCTGTCCGAGCCGCGCCGCGATGGACGCTATCGTGTGTCGATGAGCCGTCCCGCCCCCGTCGCACCCCGGATCGTCGTGACCGTCGCTGTCGCCGCCCATCAGCCCGAACCGGAGATCGCGGTCCGCCGGAACGCGCTCTACGCGGCGGCCATCGAACGCCACGGAGGCACGCCCGTCGTGCTGGACGCCACGTCCGAGGAGGACGCGCGGACCGAGGCCTTCGCCTCGATGGACGGCCTGCTCATCAGCGGCGGCGCCGACCTCCATCCCGAGCGGTACGGTCAGCCAAGTCGCGGTTCCGTGACGATGGAACCCGATCGCGATGCCCTCGAACACGACGCTTGGACGGTGTCCCAGGCGCGAAGCCTCCCGGTCCTCGGGATCTGCCGCGGGTTCCAGGCGATCAACGCGTTCTCCGGCGGCACGCTCCTCCAGCACGTCGATGGCCACCAGGGCCCGCGCTGGGGTCGCGGTCCGGCGCTCACCCACCCCCTCCGGATCGCGCGCGGGACCCGGCTTGCCCGGATCCTGTTCCCGACCAACACGGGCGGCGGGGTGCTCCCGGTCAACTCCTACCATCACCAGGCGGTCCGGGCATCGGGCCTCGCCCCGGGCCTGGTCGCGAGCGCCTGGGCGAGCAGCCCGGCCGGTGATCTCGTCGAAGGGCTCGAAGCCGCCGATGGACGGTTCGTCTTCGGCCTCCAGTGTCACCCCGAGCGGACCGAGTCGACGCCGCCGGCCTTCGAGCGGCTCTTCGGCGTCTTCGTCGACGCGGCGCGCGGGCCCGCCGACCGCCGCTGAAGGTGGCGGCCACGAGGCCGCCATGCATGACAACGGGCGCCTTGTTCCAGACGCACCGAAGCGGCGCCGGGATGAGGCTCGGCGCCGCTTCGGGGTGTCGATCGTGGCGG
>DAIOXD010000114.1:0-6335 GCA_036758145.1 Candidatus Limnocylindrales bacterium | reverse complement strand
GCGCGACGGCGACGCCTTCGATGTCGGTGCGGTCCGCTTCCGGACGCTCGACACGCCCGGCCACACTCCCGAACACGTCAGCTACGCGGTCGCCGACAGCGCACGGGCGGACGAGCCGTTCCTGGTGCTGACCGGCGGTTCGCTCCTCGTCGGGGCGGTCGGCCGGACCGACCTCCTCGGGGAGGAGCTGGCGGAATCGCTCTCCGGGGCGATGTTCCACTCGCTTCACGACGTCCTGCTGCGCCACGAGGACTCGGTGATGGTCTATCCGACCCATGGCGCGGGGTCGTTGTGCTCGACCGGCATCGCCTCGACATCGTGGTCGACGATCGGCTACGAGCGGCGTCACGACCCTCTCCTCGCGCCGATGGAGGTCGATGCCTTCGCGCGAGCCCTCCTGGCCGGCCAACCGGCGTTCCCGCGCTATTTCGCTCGGATGCGGCCGATCAACCAGGCCGGGCCGCGGCTCCTCGGCGGGATCGTCCCCGAGATCCCGTCACTGACCGTTCAGGCGCTCGACGCGGCACTCGACGGGGACGCGCTGGTCGTCGACGCCCGGTCGCCCGAAGCGCATCTTCGCGCCCATCCACCCGGTTCGATCTCGATCCCGGCCGGTTCGTCATTCGGGACGTGGCTGGGCTGGGTGGTCGACGCCGAGCGGCCGATCGTCCTGATCGTCGACGCCCCGGCCGAGCTCGACGACCTCGCGCGCCAGGCCGTGCGCATCGGTTTCGAGACGATCGTCGGATATGTCGAGGGCGGGTTCGAGGGATGGCGGCGTGCCGGGCGACCGGTCGAGGCGGGGGAGTCGCTCACGCTCGAAACGCTCGCGGCTGAGCTCGGCGCGGGCGGGCCCGGGGCGCCCTTCGTCATCGATGTCCGCCAGCCGTCCGAGTTCGAGGCCGGGCACCTTCCGGGTGCGCTCCATATCGGGGCGGGCGACCTCCCCGAGGCGCTCGATCGCCTGCCGAGGGACCGCCCGATCGCGACGATCTGCGCCAGCGGCTATCGCTCGAGCGTCGCCGCGTCGATGCTGCGCGCGGCCGGCTTCGAGCACGTCGCCGTGGTCGCCGGCGGCGTCCCGGACTGGGCGGCCGAGGGGTATCCGATCGACTACGGCGCGGGGACCGATGGCCTCGAATGGCCCGTCCCGGCCGATGAGGCGCACGCACCCGAGGCGCACGCCCACTAACCGGCGTTCAATAACGCCGCTATGGGCCCACAACGCTGGTAACGACGAGGATCAGGGACAAAAGGACCAGCAGGGCCGTCGACAGCCAGCCGATGGTCAGCAGGATCCGTCCGCTGGCCAGCGGCCCGAGCATCTTCCGATCAGCCGCCAGGAGCATGACGAAGACCAGGATGAATGGCAGGAGGATCGCGTTCAGCACCTGCGCCGAGAACATCACCTGGATCAGCGGCAGGCCCGGGATCATCACGAACAGCGCTGCGAATCCGATGAAGAAGGCGAGGAGCCCGTAGAACGCCGGCGCCTCGCGCCAGTTCCAGTTGACCCCGGTCTCCCAGCCGAAGGCCTCGCAGGCCGTGTAGGCGCTGCTCAATGGCACGACCCCGAGACCGAGGAACGACGCACCCAGCAGCCCGACCGCGAACAGAACGCTGGCCGCTGGCCCGGCGAGCGGCTCGAGTGCTCGAGCCGCATCCGACGCACTCGAAATGTCGCGCTGGCCGCTCGTCCACAGGGTTGCCGCCACGGCGATCAAGATGAAGGCCGCGATGACGTTCGTCAGGAGCGCCCCGGCGAAGACGTCGAGGCGGCTGGCTGGCAGGTCTTCGGAGCGAAGACCCTTGTCGGCGACATATGACTGGATGAATGCCTGGCCCCACGGCGTGATCGTGGTCCCGACCGTGCCGACCACCATCAGCCAGTACGCCGGGGACGATTGGAGTTGCGGGACGATCAGGCTGTGGAACGCGACATCCCACGCCGGATGGGCGATGTTGGCCGAGATCACATAGGCAACCGAAACGAACAGCCCGATCGCGACGAAGAGGTATTGGATCCGGCTGTAGCTGCCCAGCGCGATGAGGCTGACGACGACGACCGCGGCCACGGCCGCGCTGACCTGCGGTGGGATCCCGAAGAGGCTCAGGGCGGACCCGATCCCGGCGAACTCCGCGACGATCGAGCCGAGGTTTGCGAGCAGCATCATCGCCGCCGCGAAGGCGGCCCATCGCACGCCCCATCGCTCGCGAATGAGGCCCATGAGGCCTTTGCCTGTGGCGAGCCCGAGGCGCGCTCCGACCTCCTGCGTGAAGAAGAGCACGACCTGACTCGCGAGGATCACCCAGAGCAGCGAATACCCGAACCGCGCCCCGGCAAGCGAATAGGTCGTGATCCCGCCCGCATCGTTGTCGGCGAATCCGCTCACCAGTCCAGGCCCCAGGACACCCAGGACCGCCACCATGCGGACGCGCCACGCGGGCACGCGGCGAAGCGGTGCCAGGACCCGCGGCTGGCGGCGAACTCGACGGATGGCTCCGACCGCCGCCTCACGTGAGAGAGGTCGGGCGACAGGGTCGCTGGGAGCCTTCGGGAAACCGGGCGTTGCCATGCCGTCAGCGACGGCCGAAGACGCGCGGCAGCCGCTTCTTCCAAGCGGCCGGGATCACCGTGTCGATGGCGTCGTCGATCGTGACGATGCCGACCAGACGCCCGTCATCGTCGACCACGGGCACCGCGAGGAGGTTGTAGTGGGCGACGACCTCAGCGACCTGGTCCTCTCCGGCGAGTGCCCCGACCGCCACCGGCTCGCGAATCATCACATCGGCGATGAGCGTGCCCGGTTGGGCGACGATCAGGTCGCGCAGCGACAGCACGCCGACGAGCCGATCGTCGTCGTCGGTCACATAGACGTAGTAGATCGTCTCGGCGTCGGGCTCCCACTCCCGAAGGAGTTCGATCGCACCCCCGGCGGTCTCCTCCGCGCCGACGGCGATGTAGGCCGTGGTCATGATCCCGCCGGCCGTGTCCTCCGGATAGGCCAGCAGCTCCTGGACCTCTTCCGCCTCCGACGGCTCCATGTACCGGAGGATGTCGTCGCGCGTGTTCTGGTCGAGGTCTGCGACGAGGTCCGCCGCATCGTCCGGGCTCATCTCCTCGAGGATGTCGGCAGCTCGCTCCGGGGCCAGGTCCTCGAGAACCTCCACCTGGGTATCCGGCTCCATCTCCTCCATGGCGTCGGCGACAGCCTCGTCGTCGAGCGAGGCAAGGACCCCGGCCCGGTCGCGCGGGGCCAGGCGGTCGAGGATCGACGCGAGGTCCGCGGGGTGGAGCTCGGCAAGCCCCTGGTGCGGGACGCGGAGCTTGATCGACGCGATCGAGCTCTCGACCGGGTCGACATCCTCCCAGTCGATATAGCGCTCGGGAAGGGCGACATGGAGGTTCCGGGCAAGGACGCGGAAGCCCCGCTCGAGACCAAGCCGTCGGACGAGGCCCGCGGCACCGACGTCGACGGCCACGAGGCGGAGCCGACCGTCGACCTCGTCCAGACGGAGGTCGTTGACGCGAACCACCTTGCGCCCGTCGATGTCGACGATCTGCTTGTCCATGAGGTCGGCGCGCAGGAGGATCTCGTTGGGCCGCTGCTGGAATTTCTCGATGTCGATCCGGGCCGTGGCGAGCTGGGCGCCGGTCGCATCGAGCGAGCGGACGGCGCTCCATGGCACGAAGATCGAGCGACGGTCGGTCTTGACCACCAAGCCCGTAACCGGCGGGTATTGGTCCTCGATGGCGACGATGAGGTCGGAGACCTTGCCGATCTGCTCGTCGTTCCGATCTCGAACCGGCCGTCCGATGGCCTGGCTCAGGTAGAGCATGTTCGCCACCTCACGAGCGGGACGTCCCGCCGCGGGTGACGCGACCACGATGGGCCGCGATCAGCCGTCAAGAGGCGGGACGGACCGGGATCCTGATGATGACGGCGTGACCGCCGCCGGTGGGACTGGGACCGTCGTCCACGAGGGGTGCGGACCTCGGATCGCGGGTTGGGACGGCCGGGCCTCGGAGGGGCCGCGACGCCGCCGGAGTGTAGTCCGCGCGTGACTGGACGGTCAACGTGGCGAACGATAGTCCGCCCCACCCCCGGACCGATGGCGCCCCCCTGGCCGGGGATGGCCGTGGGACGATCGGCCCGTGCGCGCGCGCCCCACGTTCACCGAGATCCTGCCCGTTCGGACGGGGCCGCCGGTTGCCGCCCGGATGACCCATGGATCGGCGGTCGCGGGCGGCGGATCGATCCTCCGTCGGATCGTCGGGAACGATCGCGTCGACCGGGTCCCCGGGCCGCTCCCAGCGACCACGCCGATGGGTGCCGGTGTCGAAGCGGAGCTCGCCGAGCGCCTCGACACCGTCCTCGACATCGCGGGACGGCTGGCCGCCTCGCACGACCGCGCGGAACTCCTCCGGATGATCGTCGAGGAGACGAATCGAGCCCTGAACACCGACGCCACGTGCATCCGCATCCTGCGTGACGACCGCCTGGAGGTCGTCGCCTGGGCCGGCCTGAGCGACGAGGTCGGTCGGAGCCTGCCGGTATTCGGGCATACGGAGGGCTGGGTCGGCGAGGTGCTGCGAACGAGGCACGTGATGGCCTTCCCCGATGCGCGCGAGGACCCGCATCACGGCGTCGAGCGCTACGACGGGATCGTGGCCATCGCAGGCCATCTCGCGGCGCCGCTCATCCAGGGCGGCCGCGTGATCGGCACCCTCGCGTCGATGACCCGCGAGCGACGCTCGTGGACGAGCGCCGACGTGGCGTTCATGACGACCCTCGCGACACATGCCGCCATCGCGCTCGCCAACGCCGAGCTGTTCGAGCAGACCGTCGCCCGCGCGGCACAGCTCGAGGTGCTCCAGACGGCGTCTGCCCGGATGAGCCGGGCCACGACGGTCGAGGAGGTCGGCCGGACGGTCGTCGAGGAGACCGGCGGGATCATCGACTACCACAACGCCCGGGTCTACCTCATCGAGCCCCCGGATCGCGTCGTGCCGATCGCATTCGAGGGTCGCATCGGCGCCTACGACAAGGTCGACATGAGCCTCCTCGGCTGCCGGCTCGGCGAGGGCTTCACCGGCTGGGTCGCTCAGCACGGCGAGCCGATCCTGGTCAACGACGCCAACCGAGATCCGCGCGGGGCCACCATCGTCGGGACCGACGAGGTCGACGAATCGATGCTGGTCGTCCCGATGCGCTACGACGGTCTGACGATCGGCGTCATCACCCTCTCGAAGGTCGGGTTGGACGGCTTCGGCTCCGACGACCTGCGGCTCCTCACGATCCTTGCCGACCGGGCGGCGACGGCGGTGGGGTCCGCCCGCCTCCTGACCCGCACGCAGGATCTCGCCGGCGAGCTGCGGCGGCTGCTCGACATGAGCGCCGAGCTGTCCGGCAGCCTCGACCCGCGCCAGGTCGCCGAGCTGATGGCCGGCCACCTCGTCCGGGCGATGGGCGTCGACGAATGCATCATCAGCTACTGGGACCGGCCCGCCGGGCGGGTCGAATCGCTCGGCTTCTATCCGACCCATCGGCTCACCGAGATCGAGCCGTTCTTCGAGGTGTCGAACTATCCGGAGACGCTGCGCGTCCTCGAGACGCAGCAGACGGTCATCATCGAGGCGGACGATCCGGCGGCCGATGCGGCCGAGGTCCGCTTGATGAACCAGGACGCCAAGAAGACCCTGGCGATGCTGCCATTGGTCGCCAAGGGCCAGTCGATCGGGTTGGTGGAGCTGGTCTCGAACGCACCCGTGCGCTGGAACGATGAGCGGCTCAGCCTGGCTCGGACGATGGCCAATGAAGCCGCGATGGCGCTCGAGAACGCGCGGCTCTACGAGGACGCTCGCAATCTCGCCGATCGCGACCCGTTGACCGGCTTCTACAACCACCGGTTCCTCCATGAACGGCTCGGCGAGGAGGTCGTCCGGACGCAGCGGGCGCGGCGCTCGATGAGCGTCCTGATGCTCGACCTCGACGACTTCAAACTGGTCAACGACACGTTCGGTCACCTGTTCGGCGACCGGGTGTTGACCTGGACGGCCGAGCTCATCCGCTCGACCCTGCGCCTCTCCGACATCCCGGCGCGCTACGGTGGCGACGAGTTCGCGATCATCCTGCCCGAGACCGACGCCGACGAGGCGCGCAGCGCCGCCGACCGGATCCTCGACGCCTTTCGCGACCACGCCTTCGTCGGCGAGCAACGCGGCCCGGTCCCGATCGGCGCGTCGATCGGCGTGGCGACCTTCCCGGCCGACGGCCGGACGGCGACCGAGCTGATCGGGGAGGACGCGCCGCGCATCGAAGTCCGCCGTGCAG
>DAIOXD010000113.1:0-6361 GCA_036758145.1 Candidatus Limnocylindrales bacterium | reverse complement strand
CTGATCCGACGAACCCGGAGATGACCGACGACCCGGGCCGCGCGCCGATCGAGCGACGGCTCGCCGACGCCGGACTCCCGCCGCTCCCGCGCAGCGCCTGGCTGGAGATCGACCTCGACGCCCTGCGCGGCAACCTTGACGTCCTGCGCGGCCTGGCCGGTCCGGGCGTCCCCGTCCGACCGGTGGTCAAGGCCGACGCCTACGGGCACGGCGGGGTCCCCGTCTCGCTCGCGCTCGAGGCGGCCGGCGCCGACGGCTTCTGTGTCGCCACCATCGACGAGGCGATCGACCTGCGCGCCGGCGGCGTGACCCGCCCGATCCTTGTCCTTTACCCGGTGTCGGCCGACTGGGTGAGCGAGGCCGCCCGTCTCGGCGTGGCACTCGTCGCGGGCGACGGACCGGGTCTCGCCGCGACGCTCCGGGCGGCAGCCGGGCTCGACCCCTCGCGTCCGCTCTCGCTCGAGCTCGAGGTGGAGACCGGCCTCGGCCGCGGAGGCCTGCTCGCGGCCGGCCTCGTGGCCGCGGCCGGGCGCGTCGCCGCCGCTCCGGGCGTCGTCCTGGCGGGCCTGTGGACCCACCTCCAGGCGGCCGAGGACCCCGCGCTGAGGGACGCCCAGGTCGCGCGGTTCGAAGCGGCGGCCGCGGCGGTGACCGCGGCCGGGATCCCGCTCCCGAAGCGCCATCTTGCCGCGAGCGCCGGCCTGATCGGCGGGGGCATCCATGCCTACGAGGGCGTCCGACCCGGCCTGGCCGTCTACGGTCTGGTTCCCGACGAGCTGCATCCCTCCGCGGTCCCGCCGGGGATCGCGGCCGAGCTCCGGCCGGTCATGTCGCTGGTCGCTCGACCGGTCCGGGTGGCGGACCTGCCCGAAGGCTGGGGCATCAGTTACGGCCCGACGTTCCGGACGACCCGGCCGAGCCGCATCGCGACCCTTCCGCTCGGCTACGGCGACGGCTGGTCGCGGGCACTGTCGAATCGGGCGAGCGCGATCGTGCGTGGCCGACGCGTCCCGTTGGTCGGCAACGTCGCGATGGACGCGGTCATGGCCGACGTCACCGACGTCCCCGGGCCGCCCGTGGATGCCGCCGATGAATTCGTGCTGATCGGGGCGTCGGGCGATCAGCGGATCACGGTCGGGGAGCTGGCGCGAGTGCGCACCACCAACTCGTGGGAAGTGGTGACGGCGATGTCGAGGCGTCTGCCTCGGGTGTACCATGCCGCCGCGGGGCCGGTCGGTCTGCGAACGCTAACCGAACGGAGTGGGTGAGATTTGGCGCGCATCGAGCTGTGGAACGGGGACATCTGCGAGCTGGAGGTCGACGCGATCGTGAACGCGGCGAACCTTTCGCTTTGGATGTCGACCGGGGTCGGTGGAGCGCTCAAGCGGGCGGGTGGCGACGCCATCGAATTCGCGGCGGTCCGTCAGGCGCCCGTCGCGCTCGGTGGGGCCGTCGTCACGCCGGCCGGCAAGCTCGCGGCCAAGGCGGTCATCCATGCGGTCTCACTCGACCGTGAGCGGCGGACGAGCGCGCCGGTCATCGAAGCCGCCGTCAGGAGCGCCATGGCGCGAGCCCGGGAGATCGGCGCGACGAGCATCGCCTTTCCGGCGCTCGGGACCGGTGTCGGGGGCTTCGCGCTCGACGAGGCGGCCCGGATCACCATCGAGACCGTCCGCGACGAATTGCAGCACAGCCCGACCATCGCCCATGTCGTCTTCGCCCTGCGCGGCGCCGCCGCGTACCAGGCCTTCAGTGAGGTCCTCCATGCCGCCCCCGAAGCGATCGGCGGGGCGTCGGCATGAACGTTCAGTACGAGGGTGAGGAGCAGCGAGACGAGCTGGTCGAGCAGGTCGCGCGCGAGATCCAGCTGCTCGGGCTGACCGGCCCCGCCGTCCATTTCCTCGAGGCGAGCCGGCCGTATCGGGCGCTCGGGGCGAACGCGATGCTCTTCTTCGATCCCGTGCTGCGCGGGGTGTTCGGTGGCGAGCTCGCCTCGGTCACCGAGATCCTCGCCGACGACACCGGGATCGAGCTCCTGATCGCCCGGCTCGAGGAGAGCGACGAAGAGGTCGCCTGGGACGCCTGAAACGGGCCGGGCCGGGTAGCATGGGCGGGTGACGAGCGAGCCGCGAGCCTTCCTGACCCTCGATTCGGGCGCCGCCACCATCGCCGCGGCGCTCATCGGACGGGTCGGCGGCCGCTGGCGTCTCATCGGCTCGCTCTCGATGCCGGCCGGCGCCGATGTCGATGCGGTCGTGACCGCCCTCGGCGATCGCGCGGTCCGGGCCGACCCCGACCTCGCCGCCGCGCTCGACGTCCATCTCGGCGGCGCGGCCGAGCTGCCTCGCCTCGAGGTGGCGAGCCATCCACCCCGCCGGCTGGCGGTCGTGGCCGCCTCGGAACGGGCGCTCGGACCGCTCGTCGCGACGGCGTCGCGCAGCGGCTGGCGGACCGTGGCGGGAAGCGCCGAGTCGATGGACCCGCTGGCGATGTCGACGCTCCTGCTCGATAGCGGGGTGACCGGCATCCTCGTCGGGGCGGGGGATCCGCCCGCCGCCGACGAACGTCGGGCGCTGGGCGAACTGGCCGCGCTCGTATCGGCCGCGGCGGAGCGCCGGCCCGAGATCACGGTCGTCCTGGCGGGTGGGATGGCCGAGCACCTGGGCTCGTTCGGGGACGTCGCGACGCGTCCCGGCGAGGTCCTGCTCGGACCCGCCGCGCAGCGGGGCAGCCCCGGCGGCCCGCTCGCCGAGCTGCTGGTCGAGGTGGCGCTCCCGGTCGACGACGCGCGGCGCTCGCTCGGACCCGGCGCGATGGCGCTCGCCGAGGTCCTCGACCGGCGGATCGATATCGTTGAGATCGGCTATGACGCGGGGACCCGCGCCGCCGCCACCCCGAGCATCGGCGGCGGGCCGCCCGTCCTGGACCTCGCGATCGTCCCGACCGCGGCCCTGGCGCCCGAGGAGCCCGACGATTCCGTGGTCGACCGGGTCGGCCTGTGGTCAACCTGGGGCGCGGACCGCCATCGGCTCCGGGATCGGCTGCGCGAGCTGCGCATCGCACCCTGGGCCGATGCGACGGGCGAGGGTGTCACGCTGCGCATGGCGGCCGCCCGCGCGGCCCTCGGCCGGCTCGCGGAATGGACCCCGGAATGGGTCGATCGGCCGCCGGCAGACCTCGTCGTCGCCACGGGCGGTGCCTGGGCGGTCGCGGCGGCCCCGACCGTCTCGCTGGCCCTCGTCGACGTCCTGCGACGCCCAGGCGCCGGGCAGTTCGCCCTCGATCACGCGCGCATCCTGGCGCCGCTCGGCTCGATCCCGGACGAGGGCGAGCGGCGGGCCATGATCGCCGACCTCGTCGACGACCTGCTCGCCCCGCTCGGGACGATCGTCACGCCGGCGGGGATGCATGCCGGCCGCAGCGCGGGTTCGGTCGAGGTCCGCGGCGCGACCGGCTCGACTCGGCTCGATCTGATGCCCGGCGGTCTGGCCCTCATCGACCTTCCCCCGGGCACGTCCGCGGTCGCCGAGTTCCGCTTCCGGGACGCCGTCCGGCTCGGCGCACGCGGCCACCATTTCGCGATCGACGTGACGGGCGGGCTCGGCGGGCTCGTGGTCGACCTGCGCGACGTGCCGCTCAAGCTGCCCGACCGGGCCGACCTCAGGGGCGAGCTGCTCGAGTCGTGGCAGACCGCCGTCGTGACCGGACGGGAGGCATGAGCGCGGCCGACGTCCGGCTCGTCCCCGCGCGCCGGCTCATCAGCGCGCCGATCGACGCGACGTTCCGCCTCGCGCCGGGCGACCGTCCGGTCGTCGCCGCCGGCGATTCGGTCGTCGTCGGGGCTCCGATCGCCGAGCGGTTGCGCGACCCGCGTCTCGACGAACACGAGATCCCACCAGGGATCGACGCGCGGCCCGGCGGTCGTTGGGCCGGCCCGCTCCGGCGCGGCGATGAGCGCGGCCCTGGCGGCGAGTTCGTCTTCGAATGGAACGGTACCTGGCGGATCGCGGCCGGTGACATCAGCGACCCGCTCGAATCGCCGTTCGCGGGCATCGTCCGCGAGGTCCGGCCCGGGATCGGCATCACCATCCGGGCCGCGGGCCGAGGGATCCGAGGCGTCGTGGCCATCGGTGGGCCGACGCGCGGTCGCCTGCAGGCCGGCACCGACGGGGCGTTGCGCTCGGGCGGCCTCGATGTCGGTTCGGCGGGGACGATCCTGGTCGTCGGGTCGCGGGTCGACGCCGAGACATTGACCCGGGCGCGGGCGATGGGCGTCCGGGGGATCGTGGTCGCGGGCCTGTCGAGCAAGGAGCGCCGGGACTACCTCGCCTCGGAGGCGCGCCAGCGGGCCGCACTGCACCGCCTCCCGCCGTTCGCCGTCCTCGTCCTCGACGGTGCCTCGCGGCGGCCCCTGGCCGGCGCCGTGCAGGCGGTCCTCGCCGCGCTGGCCGGCCACGAGGTCGCGATCGTCGCGGATCCGCCGATGCTCATCTTCGACCTGCCGAACCTCGTGATCCCGGATCCACCGGTCGATCTCGTGCGCATCCGGGCCGGTTCGCTGGCGGGTCGGGAAGGGCGCTTCGTCGAGTCGGTCGGGCCGCGGCGCTTCGCCGGCGGCGTCCATCTCGAGGCCGGGATCGTCCACCTGCCCGATGGGACGACCGCCGCGGTGCCGCTGGGCGACCTGGAGCGCTTCGTCTGAGGCCGAGCGGCGGGTCCGCCGACCGGCGGGACCGTCGACCTTCGGCTACGCTCGCCTGACGATGACCGTGGCGACCCGAGACGAACGAGCCTTCCCGAGCCCCGAGCCCGGCGCCACCACGGCGCTCGGCGTCGCGCTGGCCGGCGCCGCGCGTCCCGGCGACGTGATCTGCCTGTGGGGCCACCTCGGCGCGGGCAAGACGCACCTCGCCAAGGCGTTCGGGGCCGGTCTCGGCGTGACCGACACGATCACCTCACCGAGCTTCATCCTGATGGCCGAGTACGTCGGACGGCTGCCGCTCTTCCATCTCGACCTCTACCGGCTCGCCGACGCCAGCGACGCGCTCGCGGGCGGCCTCATCGACGACCGTCAGTCGAGCGGGGTCACCCTCATCGAGTGGCCCGGGCGGCTCGGTCCGGCGCTCCCCGCCGAGCGTCTCGACGTCCTCATCGACGGGATCGGCGAGGAGGAGCGGACGATCACGATCCGGGCGGTGGGGCCGGGTCCGCGCCGCTACCTGGAGGTCGTCCCGTGACGGGGCCGCGGCCTTCGGACGCGCCGGATGGGGTGATCCTGGCCATCGACAGTGCGACGACGCGGATCGTCGTGGCAGTCGGGACGACCGACGGCGCCGTCCTCGAGGCGACCGACTGGCCGGCCGGCTACCGGCACGGCGAGAGCCTCATGCCGGCGATCGACGCCACCCTGGACCGCCTCGGGATCGAGCGCGGCCGGATCGCTGGGGTCGTGGTCGGGACGGGGCCGGGCGCCTTCACGGGATTGCGCGTCGGGATCGCCACGGCCAAGGGTCTGGCACACGGTCTCGGGCGGCCGATCATCGGCATCTCCATGGCGGACGCGCTCCTGGCCGGCGCCCCCGACGGGTCCGTCCTGCTCCTGCCGGCCGGCCCGTCCGACCGCCTTCTGGTCCGACGCGGCGCGCCGGCGACGCTCGTGCCGGCCGGCACCGACCCCGTGATCGAGACCGGCCCGCCGATATTCGCCCTCGACCTCGTCGAGCGCGCGCCCGCGGACGCGCTCGAGCGCGGCGAGGCCGCGCGGGCGCGGCTGGGCGCCTCGCTCGTCACGCTAGGTGCTGCCAGGCTGGCCGCGGGCGAGGTGGACGACCTCGCCCGGCTCGTCCCGGAATACGTGACCCTGCCACGAGGGGTCCCAGCGGAGGTCGGGGAGGTGTCGTGGTCGCGCGACCGCCGATGATCCTGCGCATCGAGCCGATGCGCATCGAGGACCTGCCGGCGGTCCATGCCATCGAGCGGGCGAGCTTCGAGGCGCCTTGGCCACCGGAGGCGTACCGGAACGATCTCGAGACGAACCGGCTCGCGCAGTACCTCGTGGCGCGGATCGGCGACGAGGTCGCGGGCTACGGTGGCATGTGGCTGATGGTCGACGAGGGCCACATCATCACCTTCGCGGTCCACCCGGACTGGCGTCGCCAGCATGTCGGCGAGCGGCTTCTCGTCGCCTTCCTCGACCTGGCGGCCGATCGTGGCGCCCACGAAGCGACCCTCGAGGTCCGTCTCTCGAACCTGCCGGCTCGCCGGCTGTACGAGAAGTTCGGCTTCCGGCCGGTCGGCCTCCGCCCGCGCTACTACAGCGACAACGGTGAGGACGCCCTGATCATGACGACCCTGCCCCTGG
>DAIOXD010000112.1:0-6390 GCA_036758145.1 Candidatus Limnocylindrales bacterium | reverse complement strand
CTCGAAGCCATCGCCGCCGGCTTCGACGTGCTGTCGGGTCTGCACACCTTCATCGGCGATGACCCGGAGTTCGCCGCGGCCGCCGCCGCTCACGGGACGGCGATCGTCGACTACCGCCGGCCGCCAGAACGGATGGAGACGAGCGTCGGGCGCCGCCACGGACCGGGTAAGCGGGTCATCCTGACCGTCGGTTCGGACTGCGCCATCGGCAAGATGTCGGTCGCCCTCGAGCTGCGCCGCGCGGCCGAGGCGGCCGGCGACCGCGCCTCGTTCGTCGCGACCGGTCAGACCGGGATGATGATCGAGGGCTGGGGGGTCGCCGTCGATCGGCTCATCAGCGACTTCGCGCAGGGGACCGTCGAGTGGCTCGTCGAGCAGGGCGAGGCGCTCGGCGACTGGGTCGTCGTCGAGGGCCAGGGTTCGCTCGATCATCCGGCCTACTCATCGGTCACCCTGGCGCTCATCCACGGCGCGACCCCGCAGGCGATGGTCATGGTCCACAAGCCCGGACTCGCCGAGCACGATTTCGAACATCTCCCGGAGGCCTCCTTCCCGATCGCGGCGCTGCCCGGGTTCATCGACCTTCACGAGCGGATCGCTGGCCTGATCGCGCCATCGAAGGTCGTCGCGGTGGCGCTCAACACCTCGCTCTACCCGGACGACGACGACGCCCGCGCGGTCATCGAGGCGGTCGCCGCCGAGACCGGGCTCCCGGCCGACGATCCGTTCCGGTTCGGGGCGGATCGGCTATGGCCGGCCATCCGCGACGGCGTCGACGCTCTCCCGTGGGTCGCCGGCGGATGACGCTGACCTTGACCCATGAGGTCCTGCGCATTGCGCTGCGCGACCCGTTCCGCATCGCCCGGACGGACCATGCCGAGGGCGACGGCGTCACGACCGTCATCGTCGAGCTCCGCGACGACCGGTTTCCCGACGTGGTCGGGGTGGGGGAGGGCTACCCGGACCGGTTCTACGGCGAGACCCCCGAGACGATGGCCGCGATCTGGCCGTACCTCCTGTCGTTCGCCGACGACTCCTGGATCGACCTCGAGGATGTCTCCCGGGCGCGACGACACCTCGAGTCCCTGGCCGGCTCCTGGGAGGCAAATGTCCGCTGGAACGGCGCAGCCAAATGCGCGCTCGACATCGCGTTCCACGATTTCGCGGGCAAGGTCGTCGGCATCCCCGTGCACGAGCTGATCGACCTGCCGGCCGCGATCCCGCCCACGGACTTCACGATCGGCATCGACGAGCCCGAGATCGTCGCCCAGCGCGCCGCTCGTGCCGCTGACTTCCCGGCCCTCAAGATCAAGTGCGGCGGCCCCCAGGACCTGGCGACCCTGCGCGCCGTCCGGGCCGTCTTCGGCGGCCCGATCCGAGTGGACGCTAACACGGGCTGGACCCGCGACGACGCCGAGCGGCTGCTCCCCGAGATCGTCGATCTTGGCGTGGAATTGATCGAGCAGCCGTTCCCGGCACGTGCGTATCGCGACCTCGCCTGGCTCCAGGAACGCTCGAGCATCCCGATCGTCGCCGACGAGAGCGCGGTCGCCTACGAGGATCTCGATGCACTCGTCGGCGTCGTCGAAGGCGTCAACGTCAAGCTCGCGAAATGCGGCGGGATCGGGCCGGCCAAGGCGATGCTCGAACATGCTCGCGAGCTCGGGTTCAAGACCTTCCTCGGCTGCATGGAGGAGACGTCGGTCGGGATCGCCGGGTCGGTGGCCGTCGCTTCGCTGGCGGACTGGGTCGACCTCGATGGCTGCCTGCTGCTGGCCGACGACCCATTCGAGGGCCTCGATCTCGACGCCGACCACCGCTGGATCCTGACCTCTCGACCCGGCCTTGGGCTGACCCGCCGGAGGTCCTGAGACCGTCCACGCTCGGACCGTACAGGCGTTCTGCGAACGTCCGTTCGTGTGGATAACTTGGTGGATGAAGTGGTGGACAAGCCCCCTTCACGCCGCGATGCCATCGAGCCTACGATGGGCGTCCACTCGATCGCCGAGGGCCCAGGCGTGGGGGCGACCGAGGAGCGTTAGAACGCTGTCCGAGGGTGGGACGGGGGTCCTACCGCTCCGGCAATGGTTCGAGTTGCCTGCATTCGGAGAGGAGGGCGCGCCATCGATGGATCCCCGCAACGCTGCCTCGGGGATGTCGGACCCGGAAGCGGGCGACTTCGTTCGGTTCTGCTACCACCGGCGACGGGTCGGCTGGCCGGAGCTGTACGACGAGATGTGCGCGGTCGCATCGCGCGGTCTGTTCCGAGGCTATGACGCCGACGACCTGGCCGGTCTCGGCATCGGGTTCAGCCTGTTCGGCATGCCGGCCCTGGCCGTTCTGTCGGCGCGGATCGTGGCCGAGGAGCAGGCCCTTCGCCGGCCGGTCGCGGTCATGATCAAGCCGGACATCACGCCTGTTCCAGAGCCGCAGCCGGAGCGGACGCCGATCGCCGTGATGGCCGAGGTCAGCGAACCGACGCCTCAGGCGAAGCATGCGAGCCGCGACGAGCGAACCTTCGACGTCCCGGTCCGCCTCACGCTGGTGCCCTCGGGCGCCTGACACCCGCGCGATCTCGTCCTCCGTCATTTCATCGACGGACCGTTCGACCCCCGCTCGGCGGGGGTCGTTCGATTCAGGCGCGGATCCGGCGCCTCGACATCTCGCCCTCGATCTGGCGCTCCGCCTCGACATATCGATCGATCTGCTCGCGGAGCTGGTTCGCCTCGGGGGTGTAGAGGTGGACCTGCTGCTGGAGGATGTACGACAGGCGGCGGCTGGTCATCCGGACGTGATCGAGGTTCTTCATGAGGACCAGCGGATCCATCGCGGCCAGGTCCGTCGGGTGGTACATCTGCTGCATGCCGGCATTCTAGAGGGAGCGCAGCGCCCTCGGCGGCCAGGTCCAGTCCACATCGAGGGGGGCCCCGGCGAGGGCGCGGCGTCGGCCCGCCTCGGTCGCGCCGAGGACTAGGATCCGGTCGGTCTTGGTCGCGCGACCCGCCTCATCGCCCCACAGCTTGGTCATCTTCTTGACCGCGGCCACGTCGTCGAGGGCGATGCCGGCCAGCCGGTAGCCCTCCGGTTCGGCGGCGGCGACCCAGGCCCGTTCGGCGAGCCCGACGCCGCCCCGGATCTGCCGGCCGCGATCGGTCTCGACGTCGCCGATGACGAGGACGACCACCGCGTCGTCGGCGAGGACCGGTCGCAGCCCCGCCAGGACGTCGCGGAGGAAGACGAGGTACGGCTCGCGGTGATGGGCGTCGTCGAGCGTCGCGTCGATCGCACGTGCGTCGAAGCCCAGGAACCACGTTCGGAGCCAGTTGTAGTAGCCGTATTTGACGACACGCAGGTAAGGCGGCGATGTCACCACGAGTCGAGCGCGATCCGCCCTGCCGCGCGCACGCAGGGCGGATCGGGCTCTCGGCGCCACGTCCCGTGCATCGCCCAGGAGGGCGATCCCTTCCATCGACGGGGGCGCCTGGCGAAAGAGTCGGTCGAGCTTCTTCGAGAGCCCGTCGAAGACGTCCCGCTCGGGCGAGGCGAACTCGGTCCGTGCCGCGAAATCGCGGACGTAGCGTGGCGCCATCGAGAAGGTGTTCGGCATCAGCTCCGAGAGATAACTCGCGCTCTTGCCGTGCAGGATCCCAGTCACGGCCGCGGCGAGGAAGCGATCCGTCCGGTCGTCGAGCCGGAGCGTGGTACGGACGAAGAGGAGTTGGCCGAGGGTGCGGGGATGGAAGGCGAGCGCGACCTCGAGCGGGACCGGCTCGATACCGTCGGCCGGCGACGCGGCCGAACCGGCGCGGGGAACGAGCGCGCCGGCTTCGCCCGGGTTCGACGCGACCCCGGCGCCCAGTGCCAGCCAGCCAGCCGAGCTTGCATTCCAGGCCAGCCGGAGTTGAGCGAGCCTGGTCGCCGCCTGTGCCCGCGTCGCGGGTTCGGTCTTGGCCGCTGTCAGCAGGTGGGCGAACGGGTTGAGATCGTTGCCAACGCCGATCCGGCCCTCGGCGCAGGCCTGGAGCGGAGTCGTGCCGCGGCCCGAGAACGGGTCCAGGACGACGTCACCCGGCCGCGAATACCGGGCGATGAACGCGTGGGTGAGCGCCGCCGGGAAGCTCGCGAGATACGAGCACATCGGGTGGAACGAGTGGCCCCACAGGCGCTGCTGGTCCTTCCACTCGGGCGCCAGGGCGATCGGCGGGAGCTCGAGCGGCAGCTCGAGGGCGAGTTGGCCCGCGGCCGTGCTGCGCGTCGGACGTGCCGACATTGGCGGTCCCGGTCCTCCCTGGCCCCCACACCGATCCCGGTCGGTGCGATGGGGCGCGGAGTGTAGCACGCGCGATTCCCGCGCTAGACTCGGCCGAGTGTCCCCGTAGCTCAGTGGACAGAGCAGCCGCCTTCTAAGCGGAAGGTCGCAGGTTCGAATCCTGCCGGGGGCGCCAGATTCCTGCGATCCAGACGGATCTGATGCCAGAACGCAAGGTCAAACGGCCCTGACCCATTGCCCTAAATCCGTTGCGGACGTACCATCTCCAACCCGACGGCAACGCGACGGAGGTACCGGGAACGGGAGCCGGCCGAGGGATCGCGGGGAGCGCGACATGTCCGACCACGAGTCACATTCCGAAGCGAACGGCACGTTCAGCACGAACGGCACCGACCCAAGCGGCATCCTTGTCGCCGACGAGGACGGGGCCGACGGCAGCGCGTTCCTGGCTGATCTCGCCCGCGCGATGCAGACGACGGCCGCGGCGGAGCAGGCTCGGAACGCGGAAGGGACGGAGCAGCGCCGCCAGGCGCATATCGACGCCATCCGGGCGCGTGAAGCGCTCGAGGCGGAGGATCTCCGCGAGCTCGCCAAGGAAGACGTCAAGGGCATCGATGCCTGGTCGGACGGCGAGATCAAGCGCATCAAGCTCGAGCGCGAGCGGCGCATCGCGGCTCGCCGCGAGCAGCTCCAGGTCCGGCTCGAGGAACACCGTTCGGTGGTCGCTCGCGAGGTCGACGCGGTCGAGGCCGCGATCGCCAGCTATCGCGCCGACATCGAGCTCTACTTCCGCCGCCTCGAGTCCGAGACCGATCCGGTCGCCATCGCGACGCTCGCGCGGACCCGGCCGCAGTTCCCGGGGCTCGAGCTGATCAGGTCCGACGAAGGGGCGACCACGTCGGCCTACCAGGCGCCGGCGGCGACCGAATCGTCCGATGTTCAGGCAGACCAGGTCGCCACGAGCGAGCCCGCCGCCGAGGCCCCCGCGCTCGAGGTCCCTGCTGCCGAGGTTCCCGCTGCCGAGTCTCCCGTCGAATCCGAGCTCGTCTCGGCTCATGACGACCAGCCGCCCACGGACTCGGCGGACGAGCCGGTCGCGGACGCCCCGTTGGTCGGGGTGATGGACCAAGAGACGGCTTCAGCCGCGCCTGGGACGGACTGGGACTCCGGGTCAGACTCGGTCGCGGCCGAGGCCGAGACCGAGACGCCCGAAGCGACTCCCGAAGTGGCGACCGACGAAACGGCGCCTGTCGGCGAAGCCTCGGAGACGACCGAACCGTCGGATGGTTCGCCGGAGCCCGAACCGGTCGGCGCGGTCGCCGACGCAAGGGTCGTGATGCCGAGGTCGACGGGGACGGGGTCGTGGCTCCGCTGGCCCAACAGCACAGCGGATCGGTCCGACCAGTCCAGGTAGTTCCAGGTCATCGCCCATCCTGATGCGCGAGAGACGATCCTCGCGCTGATCCCGGCGTTCGACGAAGGTCAACGGGTCGGGCGCGTGGTCGAGGGCACCCTCGTCCACCTGCCGGTGGTCGTCATCGACGATGGCTCGACCGACGACACCGCGGCCCGTGCGGAAGCGGCGGGCGCGACCGTCCTGCGCCAACGACCCAACGCCGGCAAGGGTGCGGCCCTGCGGGTCGGGTTCCGTCACGCGCTCGGGAGCGGCGCCGCAGCCGTGGTCACGCTCGACGCCGACGGCCAGCACGATCCGGCCGAGATCCCGCGCTTTCTCGACGCGTTCGGCGGATCGGGTGCCGCTCGCCCGGAGCTCGTGATCGGGCGGCGCGATTTCGGTTCGATGCCGCTGGTTCGGAGGCTCTCCAACACTCTTGGCGGCTGGGTCTTCTCGGCTGCGGTCGGTCGTCGCATCGCGGACAACCAATCCGGCTTTCGGTTGATCGGCCGGCGCCTGATGACTGCGCTGCTCGAGAGTGAGGAAGCGGGCTTCGAGTTCGAGGTGGAGATGATCGCCCGCGGCATCGCGCTCGACCTGCCGATCGCCGAGATCCCGGTCCGTACCATCTACGCCGACGCGCCGAGCCACATCCGGCCGTGGGCCCATCTTCGGAACTTCCTGCGGGTCAGTCGTTCGGCGCGCCGGATCGTGCGCGGCGGCT
>DAIOXD010000111.1:2819-6434 GCA_036758145.1 Candidatus Limnocylindrales bacterium | reverse complement strand
CGCGGCGGAGAGCGGTGCTGAAGCTCGTGTGGTGGGGACCGCCGGCCAGCAGCCATGCCTCGGCGGCGACCTTCAAGCTGGGGCGGGGCTCCCAGAGGGCGCGGGCCACCGGCAGCCGTGGCAGGTCCGCCGGCGGGCACACGACGTCCACCTCGTTCAGGACCATCCGGAACCGCTCGCCCAGGTCGAGCAGACCGACGGCGATCGCCGGCCCAGGGCTCGCGGTGAAGACCAGACGGACAGGGTCGGCCCGCCCGCCGATCGACAGCGGGTGGATCTCGCACGACGGAGTCTCGGCCGCGATCGACGGACATACCTCGAGCATGTGGGCACCCAGGACCTGCGGCCGGTCGGGCACCAGGTGATACGTGTAGTCCTCCATGAATGAGGTCCCGCCCGGCAGGCCCGTGGCCATGACCTTCATCGCGCGGACGAGAAGGGCAGTCTTCCAGTCGCCCTCCGCACCAAAGCCGTAGCCGTCGGCCATCAGCCGCTGGACCGCGATGCCAGGCAGCTGCGCCAGGTCGCCGAGATCCTCGAAGGTGTCGGTGAACGCCCTGAAGCCGCCTGCCTCCAGGAAGGTGCGGAGGCCGACCTCGATCCGGGCCGCCTCGCACAAAGCGGCGCGGCGCTCACCCCCCACTCGCAGCGTCGGCGCGAGCGCGTAGCGGGACTCATACTCCTCGACGACGCGATCGACGGCGGTTTCCGGCGCCGTTCGGACGGCCTCCACGAGGGCGCTCACGCCGTACCCGTCCACCCGGACACCCAGGCGGATCTGCGCCTCGACCTTGTCGCCCTCGGTGACGGCAACCTGGCGCATGTTGTCGCCGAATCGGGCGAGCTTGAGCCGGCGGAGCTCCTGCCAGCCGCATGCGGCCCGAGCCCAGATGCCGATCCGGTCGAGGACGTCCGGATCCTGCCAGTGGCCAACGACGGTGGTCCGGCTGCGCCGGAGCCGGGTCTCGAGATACCCGAACTCGCGGTCGCCGTGCGCCGACTGATTGAGGTTCATGAAGTCCATGTCGATCTCCGCCCAAGGGAGATCGCGGTTGAACTGGGTATGCAGATGGAGGAGAGGCTTCTGCAGCGCGGTGAGCCCGGCGATCCACATCCTGGCCGGCGAGAAGGTATGCATCCAGGCGATGACGCCGACGCAGCTCGGAGCGGCCGTCGCGGCCAGGCAGAGCTCGAGGATCGACTCGTGGGTGGTGACCACCGGCTTCGGTACGACCCGGACGGGGATCGGCGGCGACTCGTCGAGAGCTCGGGCCATTTGACCGGCATGGTCGGCGACGAGCTCGAGCACGTCGGCGCCATACAGCGCCTGGCTGCCGGTGACGAACCAGACCTCGTGGTCTGCGAGCGCCTTCATCGGTTCTCCTGGTCGGCCACGCGGCCCCGTCCGCCCCCCTGTCTGTTCGGCGGCGGGAGATCGCTCGGTGGGTGGTCCGCGCCGCGACGGGAGACCCTGGTGGACGGCACCGCGACGTTATACAATCGAGTGTATGCACTCGTGTGCAGCCGCGTCAAGACCTCACCGGCAGGTCGACTTGAGCCCCTGCGAGAGGGCGCTCCGGGGTGCGCCGCTGATCAGCGCGGGCGATCGACCCGGTGCGATGGCAGCCGAGCGATCCTGGTCAGTGCCCGGCCGAGGATGCGGCCAGCCACGACCAGCACATGTCCGCCTGGAGCGGCGACCCGGGCTCGACCAGCTGGGGCCGGGTGTTCGGCGCATCGGGCGGACCGGTCTGCGGTTCGACGCACAGCCCGTGCGCAGACTCGGTGAACACGACCCAGTCCGGGCAGCTCGACTCGATCCGCAGTTCGAGGCTGCCCGGCCAGCGCACGACCGGTGGGCGGGCCAGTCCGGTGAAAAAGTCGTCCCACGGGCCGGGCGGTGGCGGGACGAGACGGTCGAGCGCGATCCCGTCCGCGTCGCGCTCGTACATCGCACCCGGGGCCAGCTCGAGCTCGGCCGGCCCGGACGAGTCCGCGCCCGACTCGTCGAGGTACCAGCGGAACCAGGGGTGCCAGCCGAGCATGGCGGGCATCGGCTCGTCGGCCTGGAGCTCCAGCTCGACCCGCAGGCGACCGGGCTGGAGATCGAAGCGCTGGGTGACCCGACCGTGGAACGGCCAGTCGGGCCCCAGATCGATCGACAGGGTCCGGTCGTCGTCGACCCGCCACGGACGAGTCGCCACGGTGCCGTGGATCGCGTGCGGCGGCTCGGTCTCCGGCAGGCGCCACTCCCGGCCGGCATGGCGCAGGGTGGCGCCGCGCAGGCGTCCCGCGAACGGGACCATCGGGAAGCAGCCCGAGTCGATCGGCCGGAGCCCGGACGTCACGAGCAGCTCGCGTCCGAGGATCCGGGCCGACACGATCTTGCCGCCGTCCGTCGGGTCGATCGTCAGGCTGGCATCGTCGGCGGTCAGGCGGATCGTCTGTCCGGCGAGCCGCTCCGACGTCACGAGCGCTCCTCCTGGCGAGGTAGAGTCCGGCTCGACGCCGGCCGGACAATCGTAGGCTCGCGGTCGTATTCGTGTGAGGCCTCGTGATGCCCGCCATCGACACCCTCGAAACCTGGTTCGGCAATGGGCCTGGCTGATCTCAAGGCGGTGGTCGCTGCCGCGAACCGGGCGATCGACCAGGCGGGGCTAGTGACGCTGTCGTTCGGCAACGCCAGCGGGGTGGACCGCGCCGCGGGCGTTCTCGTCATCAAGCCGAGCGGCGCGCCATATGCCGGGCTGACCGCGGAGGACATGGTCGTCGTGGCGCTGGAGGACGGCAGGGTGGTCGAAGGCGACCTGCGACCGTCGATCGACACGCCGACCCACCGCCTGCTCTACCTCGAGCTCCACGAGATCGGCGGGATCGTCCACACCCATTCTCCACACGCGTCGGCCTGGGCCCAGGCGCAGCGGTCGATCCCGTGTCTCGGCACGACCCACGCCGACTACTTCCGGGGACCCGTGCCCGTGACCCGCCGGCTGCAGGCCGACGAGGTTGGCGGCGACTACGAGTGGGAGACCGGACGGGTGATTGTCGAAACACTCCGGTCGGCCAACCGGACCACCGAGGACGCGCCGGCTGTCCTCGTTGCGTCGCATGGGCCGTTCGCCTGGGGCGGTTCGCCGCGAGCCGCGGTCGAGACTGCGATCGCCCTCGAGGCGGTGGCGGCGCTGGCCTCCCGGACCCTTCGGATCGAGCCGGGGACGGGCGACATCTCCGCCGACCTGCTTGCGCGCCACTTCGACCGGAAGCACGGTCCGGATGCCTACTACGGCCAGAGGGCGCCCGACCCGAAGCGACGACGCTAGCCGTGCTCACGCTCCGACTCCACCCCGGCGGCGAGCTCCGGTTCCACGACGAGCCAGCCCCGACCCCGGATCCGGGCGACGCTCTCGTGCGGGTCACCGCGGTGGGCCTGTGCGGCTCCGACCGGCACTGGCTCGTCGACGGCGGGACCGGCGATGTCGAGCTCGAGAGACCGCTGATCCTCGGCCACGAGTTCGCCGGGGTGGTCGAGACCGGTCGCTTTCGCGGCCGGCTCGTGGCGGTCGACCCGGCGGTCCCGTGCCTCCGCTGCGAGCCCTGTCGGACGGGCGCCGCCAA
>DAIOXD010000111.1:0-2809 GCA_036758145.1 Candidatus Limnocylindrales bacterium | reverse complement strand
AGCGGGTCGCCTGGCCCGAACGCTGTCTCCCCCCGCTGGCGGACTCGGTCGACGATGCCTCGGGGGCACTCGTCGAGCCGCTCGCAGTCGCGATCCACGCACTCGATCTCTGCGGCCCTGTCGAGGGCGTAACCGTCGGGGTCGTCGGCTGCGGGCCGATTGGCCTGCTCCTGATCGCCCAGGCCCGGACGGCGGGCGCGGCAGCCGTCGTGGCCATCGATCCGCACCGCCATCGCCTGGCGGCCGCGGCAGAGCTCGGAGCGACGGCGGTGATCGAGGCGACCGGCGAGGCCGTCGAGCGGGTGCTCGCCGTGGCGGCGACCGGCGGCCGAGGATTCGACGTCGTATTCGATGCTGCGGGCGACGAGGCGGCGGTCGAGACGGCGGTCGAGATCGCCCGACCCGGCGGCCAGGTCACCCTCGTCGGGATCCCGCCGAACGACCGGACGACGTTCCGCGCGTCGGTCGCCCGACGGAAGGGCCTGACGATTCGGGTGACCCGTCGATCCACCGCGTCGGCGTTCCGCCGGGCGGTCGAGCTGACCGATCGGCGATGGCTCGACATCGACCCACTGATCACCCTCCGGGTCCCCCTGCTGGAGGCCGTTCGCGGCTTCGCCGCGCTGGTGGACCGGTCGGGGATCAAGGTCGTCGTCGAGCCAACGGCGGCCGGGTCCGCCGGTCGAGCGGGGGAGGATCGTCCATCGTGAGATACGCGATCGGCATCGACTTCGGGACCGAGTCTGGACGCGCCGTGCTGGTCGACGTTGCCACCGGGGCCGAGCTCGCCATGGCGGTCCATCCGTACGCCAACGGGGTGCTCGCCGACCATCTCCCGCCACCCGACGACGACGTCCGGCTCGGACCGGAGTGGGCGCTCCAGGACCCTGCCGACTACCTGGCCACGATCAAGGCCACTGTGCCCAGGCTTCTCGCCGCGACCGGTGCCGACCCGGCCGAGGTCATCGGCCTCGGGATCGACTTCACGTCGTGCACGATGCTCCCGACGACGGCCGACGGGACGCCACTGTGCGAGCTGGGCGACTTCCGGCGGGAGCCCCACGCCTGGGTCAAGTTGTGGAAGCACCACGCGGCCCAGCCCGAGGCCGACCGGATCAACGAGCTCGCCCGGGCCACCGGCGAGCCGTGGCTGCCACGCTACGGCGGCCGGATCTCGTCCGAGTGGTTCTACGCCAAGAGCCTTCAGATCCTCGACGAGGCGCCTGCCGTGTACGACGCCGCGGACCGGCTGCTCGAGGCCGCGGACTGGGTTATCTGGCGGCTGACCGGGGTCGAGACCCGGAACGCCTGCACGGCGGGCTACAAGGCGATCTGGTCCAAGGCCGACGGGTTCCCCGACCGCGCGTTCTTCGCCGGGCTGGACCCGCGGTTCGCCGACATCGTCGATGCCAAGATGTCGCGCCGGGTCGTCCCACTCGGAGAGCGGGCCGGCGAGTTGACGGTCGAGGCGGCCGGCTGGACGGGCCTCCGCCCCGGGACCCCGGTCGCAGTCGCCAACGTCGACGCCCATGTCTCGGTCCCGGCGGTCGGCGTGACCTCCCCCGGGACGATGGTCGCGGTGATGGGCACCAGCACCTGCCACCTAGTGCTCGGCGACCGTCTCGCCCTGGCCGAGGGGATGTGCGGCGTCGTCGAGGACGGGATCGTGCCCGGGCTGTTCGGCTACGAGGCGGGCCAGTCCGCCGTCGGTGACATCTTTGGCTGGTTCACGACCACGGCCGTCCCGCCCGAGGTCCATGAGACCGCCCAGCGGGAGGGCCTGAGCCTGCATGCGGTCCTCGAGCGCGACGCGGCTCGCCTTCGCCCCGGCGAGAGCGGGCTGCTCGCGCTCGACTGGTGGAACGGCAACCGGTCGATCCTCGTCGACGTCGACCTCAGCGGCCTCCTGATCGGGGCCACCCTGGCGACCCGATCGGCCGATATCTACCGGGCCTTGCTCGAGGCGACGGCGTTCGGGACGCGGACGATCATCGAGTCGCTCGAGGCGGCCGGGGTGGCGGTCGACCGGGTCGTCGCCTGCGGCGGCTTGCCCGACCGGAACGAGCTTCTGATGCAGATCAGCGCCGACGTCACCGGCCGCGAGTTCGAGGTCGCGGCGTCAGGCCAGGCGCCGGCCGTCGGCGCGGCGATGTACGGGGCGGTCGCGGCCAGCGCGGCGCGCGGCGGCCACGACTCGATCCAGGCCGCCGCGGCCGCGATGGCCCGACCTGGCGTGCGGACCTACCGGCCCGACCCCGAGGCGAGCGCGGTCTACGACGAGCTGCACCGCGAGTACCGGACCCTTCACGACTACTTCGGCCGCGGATCGAACGACGTGATGAAGACGCTCAAGAAAATCCGGGCTCGGCAGGCGAAACAAGTCGAGACACCGCCCGCGTAGGGTCGAGTGGGCCTGGCACGACCAGTGCGGCGCGGTCGGGCCACGAAATCAAAGAATCGGCCAGTGGTTGCGCGTGAAGAGCTCGACGAACTCCGGGTGGCCCGTGGGGATCGGAAACCTGGATTCGATCACGCCGCGGCGCCGTAGTACTCGTGGATCAGCCCACCGAGCAGATCCCGTCGGCGAACGTGGCGCAGACTGACCAGCATCGCGTCCGACGCTGCGGCTCGTGGAGGGGCGAGGCCGAGGGCGCGATGGGGTCGCCCGCGGTTGTCGTGCTCGACATAGGTCCGGAGCGTCCGATCGAGATGGCGCCGACCGAGGATGACGGTCCAGTCGAGGCACTCGGCCCTGATCGTCTCGATCACGCGCTCGGCGTGGGCATTGGCGTTCGGAGCCTGGATGGGC
>DAIOXD010000110.1:0-6529 GCA_036758145.1 Candidatus Limnocylindrales bacterium | reverse complement strand
CTGTCGCGCTTCTTCTCGTCGAAGAGCTCGTCGACCATCGTCTTGAGCGCGCCGCGGTCGCCGAGGAACTTCTCGAGGGTCCGTGGCAGGCGGCCATCGCCATCGGCGAAGTTCGCGCGGAGGGTCTGTTCGAGGGCGAGTGCCGCTTTCTCGTTGACCGACTCGGCCTGACGCATCAGCTTCTCGAATTCGGCCCGAACGACGTCGACATTGACCGTGACGCCGGCGTCCTGGAGCGCGAGGAGGCCGATCCGGACCGCGCGCTCGACGAGGTCCGGCCGGTCGTCCGCGGGTCGCTCGGCGAGGAAGGTCGCGAGCGGCGCGTCGTGGAGGACGAGCCGGTCGACGACGATCCGGGGCCCTTCGATGCGCACCAGCGTCTTCGTCGAAGGCGGTGTCTCCGTGCCGGTGACGACGGTGAGTGTCGGGGGGATGGTGAGGGCGTCCATGGGCCGAACGGTGGCGGGTACCCGTGACATCTAGCCTGTCACGCCGGGTCGTGGTCCTGCGCTGAGCGGTCAGCTGCCCCGGTAGGTCGTGATCGAGTAAGGCGCGAGTAGCAGCGGCACGTGGTAGCTGCGGGTGACGTCGGTGACGTGCAGGTCCAGGCTCACCTTCTCGAAGAAATGTCCGCGCCCCAGGCCGAACTCGAGACGGTAGTCGCCCGCCGTCAGCGGACGCTCGAGGAGGTCGGCGACGCGGCCGTCGTCATCGGTCAGGGCCTGCGTCAGGCGCAGCGGCTGGCCGTCGTCGACCAGTCGATAGAGGGTCACGTGGATGCCGGCGGCGGGCGTTCCCGCCTCGGTGTCGAGGATGTGGGTCGAGATCGTCGCCACGCTATCCTCCGTGGATGGGAATGCTGCAGATCATCGTGGGCGACCTCCACTTTAGCGCCCGCTGGGAGCCGGCCGCGCCACGCACGATCGAGGCGATCCGGCAGATGCTGCCGATCGAGTCGAGGCTGATCCACTGCCGTTGGACCGGCGAGTCGACCTGGATCCCGTTCGGCGACTTCCGGCCGGGTCTCGAGTACGAGAACCACACCTCGCATCCGGCACCCGGGCAGCTGGCCATCTATCCCGGCGGCATCAGCGAATGCGAGATCTTCTTTCCGTATGGCGGCTGCACGACGGCGTCGAAGGTGGGGCAGCTCGCGGCCAACCATTTCGCCACGGTCGTCGCCGACGATGGCTGGGACGATCGTCTCCGTGAGATGGGCCGGCGTTGCCTGTGGGAGGGAGCGCAGGCGATCTCGATCCGCGAGGTGGAGTGAGTTCGGGTGCGGGACGCCACCCCTCTCGGTTGATGCCACTCGAGAGCATCACCATAGGGAGGGGTGTGGCGATTGGAGGGGTGTCTCGATGACGCGGACGCGCGGCATGACGGGCCCGCGGGCATGACGGACCTCGTCATCCATGGCGGGACCGTCGTCACCGCGACGGGTTCCAGGCGCGCGGACCTGGCCGTCGATGGTGGGCGGATCGTCGCCGTCGATGGCGATCTGTCTGGGCTCTTGGCGGGCGCCGACGAGGTGGTCGATGCGACCGGGCTGCTGGTGCTGCCGGGGGTGATCGACGTACACACGCACACGCGGGTCGCGAGCGATGTGGAGCCGGACCGCTTCTTCCAGGACTCGATCGCGGCGGCATTCGGCGGCACGACGACGTTCCTGTCATTCAACAATCCCGGGACGGGCTCGTCGCCGGCGGCGGAGCGATCGCTGCTGACCGGGATCCGCGAATGGCGTGCGGCGACGGACGGCGACAGCGCAGTCGATATCGGCCTCAGCCTCGCGGTCAGCGGCCATGCCGACGACCCGATCGCCGAGCTCCCGGCCACGATCGACGCGGGCGTCGCGACCTCGAAGGCGTTCATGGTGTTCGACTTTCGACTGCCGGATCAGCGTCTCTTCGAGGCGATGCGCACCATGGGCCGCCACGGCGGCATGCTCCAGGTCCATTGCGAGGATCCGGTCCTGCTCGACGCCGCGGTCGCCTCGGCCTTGCAGCGCGGAGACGTAGCACCGCGCTACCACGCCATGACGCGACCGAGCTACGTCGAGGCGGTCGCCACGGCCCGCGCGCTGGCCTTCGCCCGGATGGCCGACGCGCCGGTCCATGTCGTCCACCTCTCCTCGGCGGCCGCGCTCGAGGAAGTCCGTCGCGCCAAGGCGGCCGGCGTGCGCGCCAGCGCCGAGACCTGCCCCCACTACCTCGTCCTCACCGAGGAGCGCTACGACGACCCCGACCCGGTCGCCTGCGCGCGCTACGTGATCTCGCCGCCCCTGCGAACCCCGGCCGATCGCGACGCGTTATGGACGGGCCTCGCGGATGGGTCGCTCGACCTGGTCGCCACGGACCACGTCCCGGATCGGCTGGACACCGAGAAGGCCGAGGCGGCCAAGGGCGTCCCCTTCAACGAGATCAGCAACGGCGCCCCCGGCATCGAGACCCTCCTCACCATCCTCTACAGCGAGGGCGTCGCCAAGGGCCGGATCACCCTCGAGCGGATGGTCGATCTCCTCTCGACGACGCCGGCACGCCGGTTCGGCCTCGGCGCGAAAGGCACCCTCGAGGTCGGTCGCGATGCCGACATCGTCCTGTTCGACCCGGCCGCCAAACGGACCGTCCGTGCCGCCGACCTCCACCATACGAGCGACTACACGCCGTACGAGGGCCTCGAGGTGGAGGGCGCCGTCCGCCAGGTGCTCGTCCGTGGACGGACGGTCATGCGGGACGGCGCCTTCGTCGGCCAGCGCGGGTTCGGCCGGTTCATCGAGCGCGGCGCAGTGGGCTGAGCCCGAGGGGATCGAGCGTCAGGCGGGGCTCTGCTCGTTCATGGGGCGGTCGAGGCGAACCGCCTGGACCCCCAAGGCGACCCAGCCCAACGTGAAGCAGGTCAAGGCTGCGATGGTGAAGATCTGCTTCGACCCGTCCTCGCCTCCCCCGGCCAACGCCAGGAGCGTCGCTGCACCGAGCAACACGGCGGGCCACCGCCACAACACCCCGGTGACGAACGTGGCGATCGCGAACAGCAGCGAGCCCACGAAGAACGTCATCAGCCCCAGGAAGAAGGCGTCGGCGAGCTCGTCTCGTCCCAGGGCGACGCCGGTCGCGCCCAGGATCAAGCCGATCGTCCCGGCCGCCGGGAGGGCGAAGGCCGTCCAGGAGAGGAGCGGGTGGACCCGTGCCTGGAACGCGCTGAGGCCGACCAGCGCGATCAGCAGCCCAAGGGATCCTGCGACCAGCAGGAGCGCCGCGGTTCGTGTCTCGAAGTCGCCGACGGTACCACTGCTGGCCACGAACCCGGCAACAAAGATCGGTGCGCCGACCATGGCGGCGATGCCGCCGATACGGAGTGACATGGAGAATCTCCTTCCTTGTGAGATGTCGGCCCCGCGCCGCCTCTGCCGGAGCCGGGCGTCGAGGGCGCCGAGGAGGATGTCCGCCACGTCGAACGGGCCGAGCGGACGCTCCTCGAGGATGGCTTCGAATTCATCGCCGTAGCGTTCCCGCCAGCGGGCGGGATAGCAGCGGAGCAGCAGCGATCTCATGACTGGCTCTCGCCGAGTTGGCGAAGACCCTGGGCGGCGAAGGCCGACAGGCCCCGTAGCTGCTCCGCGAGCGTCGATGCGCCGACCGCGGTGAGGCGGTACGGCCGCCGGCGGTCGACCGGCGCCAGGGGCTCCACGAGACCCTGTTCCTCGAGCCGGACGAGCGCCGCGTACAGCGTCCCGGCGCCCATCGGCCGACCGGTCGATCTCTCGATGTCCTGCATCATCGCGTAGCCGTGCTTCGGCCCGTCGGACAGGCTGGTCAGGATGAGCAGGGATGGCTCGGTGAACCGTCCGAACTCCGGGGGCTTCGGTTCCATCGGCGACTCCACGGTTCTTACGGCATTCGATATATCGATAGCCGATATATACGCCTTCGCTGATGGATCTGTCAAGGGGTCGCTTGATGCTTGATTTGAGGGCTCCGCCGAGACCCGTTTCCCTGATGCCTATGGGCGGCATAGCGGGGCGGCCGGATAGCGCCAGGGGCGAGATAGCGCCGAGCGGCGGCCGGCCGGCCCGACCGCGCCCGTCCGTGTGTTGATGCTCCCTATAGGCATCACCGTAGAGGGTCGTCGTCGGCGCCCGAAATCAAGCATCAGCGCGGTGGGCCGAGTCAGGGCCGCGCCCGCGAAGCCCCTATTCGAGCACCGAATACGCGCGATGGGTGAGGAATTCGGCAAAGTCGTCGTCGAGGACGAGTCGATCGAGCAGCTCCACGGCCTCGGCCAGCCGGCCCGCGCCTGCTCCACCGAGTCTCGCGAGCTCCTCGTCGCGGATCGATGCGTACAGCCCGCCATCGAAGACGCGACCGTCCGCCAGCGCGACGCCTCGTGTGCGCCAGTGCCAGAGCTGGGACCGCGAGATCTCGGCGGTGGCGGCGTCCTCCATCAGGTTGTCGATGGCGGCCGCGCCGACCCCGCGCAACCATGAATCCAGGTAGGCCAGTGCGACGCGGACGTTGGCCCGGACGCCGGCTTCCGTGACGCCACCGCCGGGTACCCGCAGGTCGAGCAGCTGGTCGACCGTGACCGAGACCTCCTCCCGCAGACGGCCCTTCTGGTTCGCGGCCGACCCGAGGACGCCATCGAAGATCTCGGTGGCGAGCGGAACGAGGTCCGGATGCGCCACCCAGGTCCCGTCGAACCCGTCGCGACTCTCGCGCTCCTTGTCGTCGCGGACCCTGGCGAGGGCGGTCTCGGTCACCGCCGGATCGCGCCGGTTCGGGATGAACGCCGCCATCCCGCCGATCGCGTGCGCGCCGCGTCGATGGCAGGTCTGCACGAGCAGTTCCGTGTACACACGCATGAACGGCACGGTCATCGTCAGCTGGGCGCGGTCGGGAACGGCCAGCTCGGGCCAGGTCCGAAGCTTCTTGATGCCGCTGAACAGGTAGTCCCAACGGCCGGCGTTGAGGCCGGCGGCGTGCTCGCGCAGCTCGTACAGGATCTCGTCCATCTCGAACGCCGCGAGGATGGTCTCGATGAGGACGGTCGCCCGGATCGAGCCGCGCGGGATCCCGAGCGCGACCTGAGCGTGGACGAAGACCTCGTTCCAGAGGCGCGCCTCGTGATGCGACTCGAGCTTGGGGAGGTAGACATAGGGCCCGCTCCCACGTCGCAGCAGCTCCGCGCCGTTGTGGAACAGGTAAAGACCGAAGTCGAAGAGGCTCGCCGAGATCGGCACGCCGTCGACGAGCATCCCCGATTCGACCAGGTGCCAGCCACGGGGTCGCACGACGAGCGTGGCGGTCTTCTCGGCCAGACGATAGGCCTTGCCCTCGGGCGATTCGAAGGTGAGCGTCCGCCGTACCGCGTCGTAGAGCGCCGACTGGCCGCCGATCACGTTGGCCCAGGTCGGCGAGAGCGCGTCCTCGAAGTCGGCCATGAAGACGCGAGCGCCCGAATTGAGCGCGTTGATCAGCATCTTGGCCTCCGCCGGCCCGGTGATCTCGACCCGACGGTCGTCGAGGTCGGGCGGTGCCGGGGCAACGGTCCAGGCCGCCTCGCGGACCTCGCGGGTGGCCACCCCGAAGTCGGGCCGGATCCCCGAATCGAGCTCGGCCTGGCGCTCGTGCCGGCGTTCGAGCAGCGACACGCGCAAGGGCCCGAAATGACGTTGCAGGTCGGCCAGGAACGCGAGTGCCTCCGCGGTCAGGATCCGGTCCGACCCTGGGACGGCGCCGCGGCGGAGCTCGACGCCGGGTGGGAGGTCGGTCGTCACGGCGTCGACCCTAGGCCTCGCCACGGCGCACGGTCGCCTCGATCACGCCGTGCGGTTCGGTCGTCGGCGTGTAGATCTCGAGGTCGTTCTCGAGCCCGAATGGCGACAGGTCCACGAGCCAATGGTGGAGGTTGGGCAGGACCATCCGGACCTCGTCGATCTCGTCGTGACGCTCGAGCATCGCCCGGGCGATGATCCAGATCGAGGCCTGGACGGACGGACTGTCGTGGTCGGCGAAGACCTCGAGCAGGGTGGTGCGCACCGCGGCGAACGTCGCGTCGGCATCGATGTCGGGCGAACCGTAGCGCCAGATCGCGGTGATCCTGGTGGCCATCAGGCGATCGTCGGTATCGGGCAGCGTCGTGTAGCGATCGCGCGGGAAGCCGGCGAAGGCCGAGCGGGTCGTCTTCATGACGATGAGGTCCTCGACCCCGGCCTCGACCGAGATGCCGCCGCGCGTGGCGGTCACCGTTGCGAGCCTCGTCCCCTCGCCGCCGCGCACGAAGGCGCCGGGGGCTGGTGTGCCCGCGACATCGATCGCGCTCCAGTGATGCTCGCGGACGTTGACCGTGGCCGCGTCGACCTGCGGCGCTTCGAGGAAATGCGATGCGAGGGCGCGGCCGTATGCCTCGATCGGCCCGTCGAGATGGCCCTTCGCGAATGCGTAGGCCGTGTTCTTCATCGTGTCCGTGGCGATCACCGCGGCGTTGTCGCCGTCCGTGTGGGCGGCCTCGAAGTCGCCCTCCAGCGCGA